>NZ_JBGJZU010000016.1:0-90990 GCF_041354475.1 Microcoleus sp. | reverse complement strand
CCTTGGGGGGGGCTGGGGGGGGTGACTTCTTCCTGATTCCTGAATTTCCCCCCTTGGGGGGGGCTGGGGGGGGTGACTTCTTCCTGATTCCTGAATTTCCCCCCTTGGGGGGGGCTGGGGGGGGTGACTTCTTCCTGATTCCTGAATTTCCCCCCTTGGGGGGGGCTGGGGGGGGTGATATCAAATCCGGTAACATCGGAATTATTCATCTCTCTTATCTCCCTCTGTGTTCTCTGCGTTCTAGTAAGGTTAAATCATTCCGATGCAGCCGGAAACGATATGACTTCTTCCTTCTTCCTTCTTCCTTCTTCCTTCTTCCTTCTTCCTTCTTCCTTCTTCCTTCTGCTATATGAGTGATGTTACGAGGGATTTGGCGAACCCCCCACAAGTCAGCGTGGTAATTCCTGCCTACAATTGCGCTGCTTACATCGGTCAAGCAGTCGATAGTGTTGTGAGCCAAACCTATACTGACTGGGAAATTATTGTGGTTGACGACGGCTCCAAAGATGATACCAGATTAGTTTTAGAGAAATATGGCGATCGTCGAATTCGCTATGTTTATCAACAGAATCAAGGAGTTTCCCTTGCCAGAAATCACGGCATCAAGTTAGCGCGAGGAGAATTTGTCGCTTTTTTAGATGCAGATGACTTCTTTCTTCCCGCCAAATTAGCCTCACAA
Source organism: Microcoleus sp. (assembly GCF_041354475.1). NCBI lineage: Bacteria > Bacillati > Cyanobacteriota > Cyanophyceae > Oscillatoriales > Microcoleaceae > Microcoleus > Microcoleus sp. Next base: position 90,311 of record NZ_JBGJZU010000016.1, on the reverse strand, counting down.
ATGGCGGTGTTTGCTGCACAACCAAATTTAGGAATAGTGCACAGTGGCTGGCGCTTAGTTAATAGTATAGGCGAGCCACTTCAAGATGTCAAACCCTGGCAAAATGTGCCTAAATTAGACTTAGAAATGTGGCTCCGGTGGAAGCCAGTATTGCCCAGCGCGATGATATTTCGCCGCCATTGGTTAGAGCTCGCTGGTGGCTTCGATCCGCGATTTCCACCGGCGGAAGATACAGATTTAGTGCTGCGCTTGGCTTTAATGGGATGCGAAGCAGATTGGCTGCGCCAAATAACTGTTTGCTACCGCCAGCACGAACAAAGTGCCATGTACAAAGGTTTACCCCAGGCTAAATCCCTCGCAGCGGTAATGGACAATTTTTTTGCCAGCCCTGAATTGCCAGATAAAATACGTTTGCTGGAAAAGCAAATTAAGTACAGTACCTTAGTTTGGATTGCTTGGTATTTGCACCGCACTGGTCATCCCGTGGAGATGGTACAGTTTTTGCAGCGTTCTTGGAATTATACTCCTTATTTACCCGTGGAAACAGTCATTGATTGGGCGGAATGTTTCACAGAATTTTATCAAAATTCTGGCAATGAATTGGATGCAGATTTATTAGCTAAGTCTCCGGAGTGGCAAGATTTAATGCAGTGGCTCCTAGTTAAAGAAGCAGTGATTCATTAGTTTGGATTGCTGATTGGTGATGCCACATCCGTGGAAAACTACTCCCTTTTTGGTGGCTCACTAATTTCTCCATTCTCCAACTCTCCCTCTAGATCGATACGGGGAACTGTCGGCAGAACAACTTTAACTGTTGTGGTTTCACCAGGTATACTTGTGATCGTTAGTCCTCCTCCATGCAGCTCTGCTAGAGATTTAGCGATCGCCAGTCCTAATCCACAGCCTTGTTGTTCGTAAAGTTTGCGCTCAAATTGCGTATAGGCTCCCAGGGAGGAAATCTGAGCGAGGGTCATACCCCTTCCGCGATCGGTGATGCGCAAAGTAAACATCCCATCGCTAGTGGTGCCGATCGCCTCAATAGGAGTTCCTGGTGCAGAAAATTTTAGGGCATTATCGATCAATTCTTCCACCAGTTTTGCGAAACGGCCTTCTGACATCACAATGGTGGCGTCTTCTATTTCCAAATGCAAATCATTTTCGCGATCGACTTTTTTTGCTTGTTCGACCCCTTGATAATTAATCACTGCTTTAGCCGAGAAAGTTTGGTGGCTCCGCATCAATTTTAGTCGGTCTGGATCTAGTGCTACCAAATTCATTTCTGCATATAGCAAATAATTTTGAATCAGTCTATACAAGCGTTGACCAGAAATTTTGATATAGCCCACCATCTCTCTAATTTCCGAGACTTCCAGCAAATTACGTTTATCCAAAATCAAATCAGCAGAAACCAAAATTCCATTCAGAGGCGTTCGGAGTTCGTGAGGAAGGGACTGGTTAATGCTGCTACGCAAATTATTTAAATTTGCTTCAAATCGTTGCTCTGTAGCCATCTTTTTTTGTAATCTAGTAGAGATAGTGGCTAACAATTCTTCTCTGGTAAATGGTTTAGTGAGATAATCATCTGCTCCCAATTCCATGCCTTGACGTAAATCATGTTTGCTAGATTTTGCCGTGAGGAAAATGAAAGGAATTGTCTCAGTTGCAGGATTTTTCCGCAAATTAGCAATCACACCATAACCGTCTAGTTCTGGCATCATGACATCGCAAATAATTAAATCGGGTATAATTTCTTGTGCTAATTCTACCCCAATGCGACCATTTTCTGCCCCTGTAGTATCAAAATCCTCAGCATTGAGTATTTCTATCAGGATTTCTCGAATATTGTTTTCATCTTCAATCACCAAAATTTTTGTCATAGGTTTAAATTTCTTTATTTAAGGGAAGTTGAACTGTAAATGAAGTACCTACTCCTATTTCACTGGTGACGGATATCTCACCGCCGTGTAAATCTACCGCCTTTTTGACAATTGCTAGTCCTAACCCAGTTCCAGAGATTTTACCCACATTTTTAGCTCGATAAAACAGATCGAACAGTTCTTGTAAATCTTCTGGGGGAATGCCAATTCCTCGATCTTTGACCTCAAATCTTGCTTGTTTACCCTCAAAAGCGAGGTCGAATTCTATAATACCGCCGGTTGGCGAATACTTGACAGCATTCGAGAGCAAATTGCTGAGGATATGTCGCAGCAGTTTTTCATCCATACAAGCAGGAGTAGATTCGCCTAATACTTGAAAAGAAATTGTATACTGGCTGCCAGCACTCAGTTCCAACTCTTCCACTAAGCTACTGCAAAATTCGGTCAGATCCAATGGTAAGGGATAAAAATCTAGTTTTCCCGCTTCTGCTTGACCGATTAATAGCACGTCATCCAATAGGTGAACTAGGTGCTGAACGCTATTTTGAATGCGGTGGAGATAGGTAAGTTGTTTTTCGTGAGTCCATTTATTACCGTAATGTTCTAACAACTCTGCCGAACCCAGAATTGCCGTCAACGGAGTGCGGAATTCGTGGGAAGTCATGGTGATAAAACGAGATTTAAGCTCATTGAGTTCCTTTTCTTTTTCCAGAGAGCGACGAATTTCTGTTTCGGCTTTACACCTAGCCAGAGCAATCTCAATCGTGGTGTGTAAATCTTTTTCTTCAAAGGGCTTGATGATATAACCAAAAGGCTGTGTCTCCTTGGCTCGCTGCAAAGTAATCGGATCTGTATTGGCTGTTAAATAGACGATCGGCAAATTGAACCTTTTTCTAATTTCTGCGGCAGCCTGTACTCCATCTATGGAGCCTTTCAACATAATATCCATCAAAATTAGATTTGGCTGAAGCTGTTTGGCTTTTTCGATGGCTTTTTCTCCAGTAGCGATTACCGGTGGCACAGAATAACCCAACTTTTTTAAGCTGTTTCTAATGTCCATACCAATAATAGTTTCATCTTCGACTACCATAATCGTCGTTTGGTCCATTGTATTTTTATCCTGAGATTATCCGGTGAGTGATTTTTAGATGAATTTAATTTTTACTTATACATTTTTATGTTAACCTCAAATTCCTTACTTTTGAGATTAACATACAACCCTTATTTTTTTTTCATTTTGTTATGGTTCTTAGCTAAAATCCGGGGAAAGCTACCCCCTTTTCGGTGGCGAGTTAATTTCTGGCTCTACCCCTCGGTATGTCTCAATAAATAGGATTTTTTCACCAAGATTTGGTATCACCCCTGATTACCTGTTTAAATAAAATTTGAAAACAAGTTCCGCCATTGCTCCCATAGGTGAGGGTTCCTTCTAATTGTTCAGTTAAATTAACAACTAACTGCAAACCTAGGGATTCCGATTCTTCTAAATTAAAATCGGGAGGCAGTCCCGTACCGTTGTCTTTGATGGACAGCAAGAGATAGTCGCTGTCTTTTTTGATAAAATGAATAGATATCTCTCCACATTTTTGATGGGTAAAAGCATACTTGAGGGCATTAGAAACTATTTCATTGATGATTAATCCACAAGGAACTGCCGTATCGACATCCAGCAAAATTTTATCAACTTTTAAGCACAAGTCAATTTTTTGTGTAGAAATGTTGTAAGAACGAAATAAATTATCTACTAAGTTGCGAATATAGTCACCAGCCTCAATTTTGGCTAAATTAGAGGTTTGATAGAGTTTTTCGTGAATCAGTGCCATGGAACGGACACGATTGTAACTTTCTGTAAACAGGCTTTGCACGTTTTCATCGTCGATATATCCGGCTTGCAGTTTCAGCAGGCTGGAAATCACTTGCAAGTTGTTTTTAACTCGGTGGTGAATTTCTTTCAGGAGCACTTCTTTCTCTTTCAGGGAGGCTCTTAGCTGGAAATCTGACTGTTTGCGATCGGTAATATCTCGATCCATGCCACGATAACCCCGAAAGGTGCCATCGGCATTGAAGATGGGAACGCCACTGCTTTCGAGTACAACTAAATGACCGTTTTTGTGAAGATTGGTATTTTCCACACAATTAAAGGGTTCTTGCGCTGCTGCAATGGCATAAAAAAAGTTAGCAACCCGTGCTAATTCTTCGGGAGGCATCAAGTCAAAGGGAGTTTTGCCTAGCAGTTCTTCAGGTTCATAACCTAAGAGCTCGCGTACTTTGGGACTGGCATAAGTATAGAAGTCGTTGGCATCTACTTCCCAAACCCAATCGCTGCTAGTTTCTACTAAATTGCGGAACCATTCTTCGCTTTCTTTGAGGGCTGACTCAGCTTGCTTGGCGAGAGTGATATCTGTATGGGAACCGGTCATCCGCACGGGGTTTCCTGCTTCATCCCAAATCGCCTGACCTCTGGCCAAAATCCATTTGTATGTACCATCTTTGCAGAGAATGCGGTGTTCTATGATATAAAAAGGTGTTTGCTGAGCAAAATGCTCTTTAACTGTTTGCATAGTGCGGGGAACATCCTCTGGATGTATTCGTTTTTCCCATTCGCTAAAATGATTGGCAATTTCGTGGTCTTGATAACCTATCATTTCTTTCCACCGAGGGGAGAAAAAGGTTTGATTGGTTTTGACATTCCAATCCCAAATACCGTCATTGTTGCCGCGCACTGCTAACTGCCAGCGTTCTTGACTTTCTAGTAATGCTGCTTCGACTTGTTTGCGCTGGCTGATATCTTCCACACTGCCTTCATAATAAAGCGGTTGACCCTCGGAGTCGCGGACGATGCGAGCATTTTCCGAAATCCAGATTTTCGTGCCGTCTTGACGATAAATTTGCGACTCAAACCGAAACACAGCATCGTGCTGCTGCATCAAGCTGACAAATTCGTCGCGACGGTTGGGATCGACATAAACTTGTGTTTTAATATTAGTAATATTTTGCATCAAATCGGCTGCTGATTCATAGCCATAGATGGCGACTAGGGCTGGATTGACATTGATAAATTGACCATCGAAGGTGGTTTGAAAAATGCCTTCTACAGCGTTTTCAAAGATGTTGCGATATTTGGCTTCTGCTTCTCGCAGAGCGTTTTCTGCTTGTCGTCGGACGGTGGTATTGCGAAATACTAATACTGCTCCGTAAAGTGAACCAGTATTGCGGAAAATGGGGGTGCAGTTTTGGTCGATGGGTATTTCTTGACCAGATCGGGGTCGCAAAAGAGTGCGATCGCTTAATTCAAAGGCAACTTTGGTTTGCAATACCTGTTGGACAGGACTTTTGACCTCTTGTCGCGATCGCTCGTCAATCATGCAAAATACTTGGTCAATTTGTCGTCCTAAAGCTTCCTGTGCCGGCCATCCCGTCAGCACTTCTGCCCAAGGATTGATGAAGGTAATATTAGCTAGTTTGTCAGTAGCAATCACAGCATCACCGATACTAGCAAGGGTTACTTCTAACAACTCGCGTTGGCGCTGCAAGGATGCCTCGGCTTGCTTTCTCTGAGTAATGTCACTGCCGATAAACAAAAATCCGGTAATATTAGCTTCTAAGTCGCGCAAAGCTGTCACGGACAGCAGCACAGGAAAATAGGAACGGTTGTCATTTTCTAAGAAATTAGTAATATCTGAGGGTATGCTAATTTGGGCTGTATCTGTAATATTTTTGGTAATGTAAGTCCATTCACTCTCCTCAATTTTTCCCAGGAGGGCTCTCGTTACAAAAACTTCAAATCCAGGCTCAATCATCACTCCCAATTCTTGGGACAAATCTTCAGCGTGCTTGGATATTTCCTTAAAGTTGTGGAAGAGCAGAGGGGTGGTTTTTCCAACTACTTCAGAAGCATTATATCGCAACAATCGTTCTGCCGTTGGATTGAAAGTAAGAATAGTGCCGTTGACATCTGTAGAAATGATTGTGTAGTTGGCGCTGTCCAAAATTGCCCGCTGCAAGCGAGTGGTTTCTTTTAGTCTTTCTTCTACCCGCTGACGCTGAGAAATTTCTTTTCCTAGTCTCTGATTCACCCTCTCAAATGTCTGTGCCCGCCGTCGCGAAAGTTGAGTTAGATAGACTGTCCATGCTACCAGCCCAGCCATCAAAAATCCGCCAAATAATATGACTATTGGAAGAGGAGATTGTTTTTGAATTAGGGAGTTGTGCAGCGGAAAAACCTGGATTTGCCATGCTATGTTATACAGTTGTATCCTGGTGGTTTTTGACCAGCTATTCGCTGCTAAATTTCGCTCGACTATCGAGCTATAAATTGTTTCATTTCTATCATAAATTGACACCGCGTAAGTAACTTCCGAACTTAATTTTAATGAGTCAAATAAAATATCAAATAATTCCTTAAATCTAAAAATACCAACAATAAAACCTGCAAATTTGTCTTTCCTGACAATCGGAACGTATACCAAAAATCCCTTGCCCCCCTGCTTGAGATTAATGCTATGGCTGACTATTACTTTCCGTTCTTTGGTGGCAATTGCTTGTGCTATCTGCTGCTTGAGTTCCAAGTTGAAGTTTGGCTCGGTTCGATCGCCTACAACTGGTAGACTCCAGGATACATTGAAGGAGGGGTCTACCCATTGTATGGCTTGGCAACTTTTGCAGCTCTCCAGATAAAATGCTGCTTGAGCTTCCCATATTTCTTTGGAGGGCTTTCCTAATTTTTCCCACTGCTTAGCCATGTTAACTAGCCCGGATATTTGCTCTTGTACCTCGTGGGCGATCAGGATTTTGGTATTGGTTGCTTCTAAGTTAATTGCTTTTTCAATAGAGTGGCGATCGTTTGTCAGTAGAGTGTGCGACAGAACCATAGTAATCGCACAAATACTCACCGCCACTATCATGGGTAGCGATCGCACAGTAAATACCCGCTGAGTTGTTTGGTGAATCCTAGCAAATAGTTTGATTAATTTTTTTCGCCACAGCGACGAATCTAGACTGGATTTTTTTTTATTGACACGATCGATCATAGGATTATGTTCAGCTATTTTTAAGAGCGATATTGACGATTACATTTAATTTAAGTGGTCATTAGCCAAAATTTAGAATATTTTAATTTCGCGGCTTGGGTAGATCGAAAGTAATCTGAAAACAAGTGCCAGCTTCACTAAATATTTGCAATTCACCTCCCAGTTGTTCTGACAAATTAGAAACCAGTTGTAGCCCCAAAGAGTCACTTTCTTCAATGTTAAAATCTGATGGTAATCCTACTCCATCGTCCCTCACCATCAAGAGGAATTCAGGGGAGTGATGATAGACAAATTTAATGTGAATATGGCCATTTATTTTACCTAAAAAAGCATATTTTAAACAATTAGACACAAGTTCATTGACGATGAGACCACAAGGAATAGCCGTATCAATATCTAATTCTATTCGATCGATTTCTACGTGCAATTGAATTTGGGTGTCTGTTACTGTATAAGACTGGAATAAATTAGCGGTTAAATTGCGGATGTAGTCCGCAGCATCAATCTTTGCCAAAGTTTGAGATTGGTAGAGCTTTTCGTGAATCAGTGCCATCGATCGGACCCGGTTGTAGCTGTCAATAAACATAGTTAATGCTTCTCGATCTTTGATATACCCCGATTGCAATTTTAGGAGACTAGAAATTATCTGCAAGTTGTTTTTGACTCGATGATGAATTTCTTTAAGCAAGACTTCTTTATCTTTGAGTGATGCTAGGAGTTTGCTTTCGGCAAGTTTGCGGTCTGTAATATCAATTCCCACGGAAACTGCGGCTGCTCCTTGCTGATATTTCTGGGCGACTACCAAGTAATTGCGGGTAGAATTGTCAATTTTTAAATCAATGATTTGACTGGTGGCGGTCCCTGGTAAAATCATAAATTTACGCATAAATTCAGCAAAGTTAGCACTGTTTTTGAGAAAGCCAATATCTTGACCAACAAAAGCATCTGGGGATAGGTTAAAAGTGCCAGCAAGGTGTTGGTTAACCCCAAGGTATCGTAGATCGGAACCAATCCAAGAAACCGATCCAGGTACGGCATCTAATACAGCTTGCAATTGATCTTTAGCTTGTTGCAAGGCTGTTTCAGCTTGCTTGAGGGCTGTGATATCGCGCATCAAAGTGGAATAAAACTCTACTATTCCGGTGGGTGACTTGTGGGCGATGATCATTTGGGAAACGGGCATTTCCGTCCCATCCTTTCTTAATAAAGCTGTTTCACCAACCCAAACTCCGTTGTGGGTGGCAGAGGGGAGGCCTTGATTTTGGATAATTTCCAGTGCCCATTGGGGGTGATATTGGGGAATATCAGACTGCAAGAGTTCCTGATTTGTGGGAATTCCCATGAGTTGTTTCATCTGGTTGTTGTTCCAGAGTATGTTGCCTTTAATATCGGACATACCTACAAAGTCGGTGCTGGCTTCTAGAATTGCTACCAAGCGCGATCGCTCTGACTCTGCTTGTTTGCGATCGCTAATATCTGCTAAATAACCAACTATTTCCCGTGGCTTACCCTCCACGTCTCGTACTAGCTTGGTTTGATTGTATAGCCAGCGGTAAGTACCATCTTGGTGGAGAAAGCGGTATTCCTGAATGTTGGAACCTTGCTCGATTAGTGATTGTAGATTTACCGAGACGCGGGGGGCATCTTCTGGGTGAATGTGACGGTTCCAGAAACTAGAATCTGCTAGGAATTCTCGCGCTTCATAGCCCACAAGTGAGGTGATATTTTCGCTAATAAAGGTAGGGCAGTAATCTCCCGCAGATTTGGTACTGTAGATTACCGCTGGACTACAAGAAAGTAAGTATTTTAATCTGTCTTGGGTCGCCCATAGGGCTTTTTCGGCAAGTTTGCGATCGGTGATATCTGTTTGAATACCTATGTAATGAGTGAGATTTTCCTGGGCATCGTAAATGGGAGAAATGCTTAACTCATTCCAGAACATAGTACCATCTTTGCGATAATTTCGTAAAATAACTACACAATTTTTCTGTTCTTTGATAGCGGTACTGAGTTGATCTAACCCCGGTTGGTTGGTTTCTGTTCCTTGCAGAAAACGGCAGTTGCGTCCGATCGCTTCGGCCGCAGAATAACCAGTTATGCGCTCAAAAGCGGGGTTTACGTAGATTAATGGATTATCAGGGAGCCTCGCATCGGAGATAATAATACCATTGCTACTAGCAGTAATCGCCCGGTCTCTAATTCTTGAGGTTTCTTCAGCAACTTTGCGTTGGCTAATATCGCGGCAAACACAAATAATTCCTCCTTCTTCAATTAATGTCAGAGAAATTTCCTGGGCAATTTTTGTACCATCCCGTCTTTTACCAATTGCTTCTCCTTGCCATTTTCCTGTTTGCGAAAATAGGGGAAATATTTCACGATCGAATCGTTCAATTTCTTCTTGAGAGTAGAGTTCGCGCCAAGTTTTACCTAGCAGGCTACTGCTGCTGTCGTATCCAAATATTTGGTTGTGGGAAGCGTTCAAGTAGATGTATTCACCTTGGGCATTCAGAATTGCAATCCCATCTGTTGCGGCTTCTACAGCAGCTAATTGTCGTCGCAGGGTTTCTTCGGCAATTTGGCGATCGGTAATATCTGTAGAAATACCACAAACGGCATAGGTAACTCCCTGGGCATCTTTGAGGGGAAATTTGATGGTAATATAAGTGTGTATTCCATCCTTCAAACGTATAGTTTCTTCGCTTTTTATGGGCTGTTCGCTTTCAATTACTAGGCGATTTTTCTCAGCAAAATAATCGGCTATTTTTTGGGAAAATTGAGTGTAAATGCTTTGACCAATCAGTTGTTTTGTGGTAACTCCAAACAAATTTTCAAATTTGTGATTAACCAGGATATATCTGTTTTGAATGTCTACTACATAAATCACCGCTGGGGAGTTATCAAGAATGGCTTGTAGCTGCTCTTGACTGGCTCTCAAGGCTGCCTCAAATTGCTGGCGCTCCCTAATTTCTTGGTGTAATTGCTGGTTGGCTGTCCTTAACTGAGCTGTACGTTCCTCGACTTTGTTTTCCAGCTCTTCATTGAGTAGTTCCCAGGCTTTTTCAGCAGCTTTGCGAGCAGTAATATCGCGAGCAAAGCCATAGCTGATACCTTCTTCTGGGAAAGGAATGCTGTTCCAAGAGAGCCACTTGTAAGTACCATTCAAACAACGATAGCGAATTTCCAAATCCCGCACTGCATGACCAGTGTTTTTTTCTTGAGCCCATACATGGTGGACGGTTTGTAAGTCATCGGGGTGAATGAATTCAATAAAATTTTGACCTTCTAATTGGTTTTTGGTATAACCAAGGATTTCTGTGCAAGCTGGGTTGACTAGCTTAAAACAACCGTTGAATTCGGCGATCGCCATTAGATCCATCGAATTATTGAAAAAGCGATCGCGATCGTTCTGCGCCTGCTTTAATTCAGTAATATCGCGACCTTCAGCAATCAGCATTACCACTTCTCCCGCCTCGTCTTTCATTGGCTTGATGGAGAAGTCAATAGTGGCTATTGTATTACCCACACCCCAAACATCAACTTCATAACGGATAAAGTTACCAGATGCAGCGTAGGCGATCGCACTTTTTAAACGTTCTTGAGTCGCGGTGGAAATTGTCCACCAGCGAGTTTCCCACAAGGGAAGCCCAACCACATCAGCTAACTGTAAGCCACCGAAATCTAGTACCGTCTGGTTTGCTTCCACCACAGTACCATCTAATTGCAACAAGCCAGTAAACTGAAATGTATTATTGAAGATAGCACTCAATTTTATCTGGCTCTCCCGTAGGGATTCTTCTGCTTGTTTGCGTTCTGTAATATCAATCCCGACGCACACCGCTGCCGTTTCTTGTTGATATTTGTGAGCGGCGAGTAAGTAATATCGCGTTCGACCATCAATTTGTGATTCAATAACTTGGGAAGCCTCCACATTAGAACTACCAATAAACTGAATCATAAATTCTGTAAACAGGGGGCTATTTTGCATAAAACCGAGTTCTTTGCCAATAAAATCCTTGGGCATCAAGTTAAAGCTGTCAGCCAGATGTCGGTTAACACCAAGGTATTTCCCATCAGCATCAATCCAAGAAATAAATCCAGGTACGGCATCCAATACCGCTTGTAATTGCTCTTTGGCTTGTTGCAGGGACTCTTCAGCAACTTTACGCTCGGTGATATCAACACAGGAGCCAATGTAACCTGCAAAATCGCCACTGGGCGTAAACCGAGGCACGCCTCTATCTAAAATCCAACGAAACTCTCCATCAGCATTCCTGAGACGGTATTCCATCAGGAATTTTTGACTGGTGTTAAAAGAGGATAGATAGATATCTAAACACTGATGCAAATCATCGGGATGGACAGCAGTAGTCCAACTGTTATCTAGTTGTTGTTCTAAAGTTCTACCTGTAAAATCTAACCAGCCTTGATTAAAAAAATTCCGCCGACTATCAGTACCTGACATCCAGATAAATACTGGGGCTGTATCTGCCATTAAGCGGAAGAGTTGTTCGCTCTCCCGTAGGGCTTGTTCGGCTAATTTGCGATCGGTAATATCCGTAGCGACACCAAGGATTTGACAACTGGTACCATCGGCAGATAACAGAGGTTTTTTGACTATTTGAAAGTACCGAATTTCTCCCGTCGGCGTGGTAATAGTTTCTTCTAAAAAAAATTTGGGTTCTAAGGTACTGGTAATTTCTCGAACATCAGCCAAAAATCTCTCAACTTGTGCATGGTCATCAATAAATTCGGCATCTTTTTTGCCAGTCAAATTTTCTACTGTTGTCCCTAAGAGTTCGGCAATAAATTGATTAACTAAAACATATGTTCCATTACAATCTTTAACAAAAATGGCGTGGGGGCTGGTGTCGATGACATTCCGCAGAAATTCTTTTTGTGATTGCAGGGCTGCTTCGGCGCGCTCTCGTTCGGCAAGTTCAGTTTGTAGTTGTTGATAAAGTTTGGCTTGATGAATGGCGATGGCACAATGAGTAGAAATTGTCTTGACAAATTCTAATTCGGAATCAGTCCATTCCCGTTCGCGATCGCACTGGTGCAGACAAATCGCACCCAGGAACTGTTGTTGATATAGTAGCGGTGTAATCAACATAGCATGAACACTAAACTGATGGGCAACTGCTTGCAACTCTGGCGTTAAAGAGTCGTCAATTTTGCCAAACGCAACTTGATGGCTGTCAATTAATTGCTGTTTGTAGTTGTTCAATATCGGACAGCGCATTCCCAGTAATTGTTCTGCTTCTGGGGTAGCTTCACTAAAGTAGGTAATGTAAATTTCTTCGGAGCTGTTTTCTTCCAAAATTAGGCAGCGACTGACATTCAGGGATTCATGCAACTGATCTACCGTCGTCTGCAAGATTTTATCGACAACCATCGTATCTCGCATCACCTGAACAATTTGGTTAATGAGTGCAGCCTGTTTTGCTTGTTGTTCAACCTTTGTCAGTGCTGCTTGGAGTTCAGCAGTACGCTGCTCTACCTGGGTTTCTAGTTCTGCATTACGACTGCGTAGCAATTCAGTATTTTCGATTTGTAGTTGACGAATAGATTGCTGTGCGCGTTTTAGTCCTTTATAAATTTGGGCTGGTTCCAACAAACCCAATAAGTCTACCTGGGCGACGATTCCTAACAGAGTATCATGGACATTTTCGCGAAAATGAGATACTAATAGGGGCTGCATTTGCTCTTGCTGCATTTGCTGACAAGCACGCCACAGGGAATCTTCTGGGTTGAGGTGAGTTCCCAGCCTTCTCATAATAGCTGAAGCATGGGTTTGTGCTAAATCTATGCCGAGAGCTTGTGCTTGTAAAATTTTATGTTCTGTGACGATACCTGCGGGAATGATGCGGGAAATTTCTGCCACTTCGTACTCTACTCCCTCTCTCAGATTGTCGGTAATTAGCGCCCAACTTGCGAGATTTTCTACCATCAACTGAGCAGTTTTAAGTACGGAGGTATGTCTGGGTACGCTCAGGATTTGAGTTTTCATGACTTCTGCGACAGTGCCTAATTTGAGGAGATTAGCGCTTTGGAGATTTTCCAGGATACTTTCGGGAGTAACTATCCCCAAGAGTCGATCGCGATCGTCTACAATCGGCAGATAGGAAATTTGATGTTGGCGAAATATCAATAATGGCGTAAAAATATCTTGAGCTTCCGACAGCTTGAAAACCACTTGGGGCTGTCTCATCACATCAGCGATTTTGATCGGGCTTAAGCAAGTTATACCCGACGCCGCCAGACACATAGCATCTCTAGCAGTGAAAATTCCTGCCAGAGATGTTGTGCGATGATTGGAGGACTCCTCCACTACCAAAACGCAACCATTGTGTAAAAGTGACATCCTCTGGTTACTTTCTGGTTCATCGCCACTCTCAATAACCGTTGCTTGTGGGAACCAGAAACTATCCTCGCCATCTACTTGCCCCATCAAGCGCAGAACATCGAGGAGTGATGTTTGAGGTGCTACAGTTATGGGGTGACGATCGATAGCTCGCTCTAGAGTTGGCAAGTCTTTAAGCTGCATGACGGATCATTTTATTAGTAAGTCTCCAAAAATAACTTTCGGAAAAAGTGGTTTTGCCATGAAATTTTTAGAGCGATCGCTATTTTATATTTATACTTTACAATCTCAATTATTTCATCAGTATATTTACTAGAAAGCTGACTGGCCAAGGACGATAATCATCTCACTTGATAGTTCCACTTGGTAGTCTTGACCAGCTTATTTGAACTGTTTGCTGAATAGGTAATTGGTAATTACCTATTACCTATTACCCATTACCAATTCTCGCTCGTACCTCATAGGAGAGCTCGAAAGGCTATAACTGACGAAGCCTAGAGGTTGAGTATTTATCTCTATGCAGAAAACGAATTGCCGCAGCTACAACTTTTAGCCGCGTTAGGATTGTGAAATCGGAAACCTCCGCCCATCAAATCCTCTGAATAGTCCAAGGTGAGCTCGTTGAGATATTTTAAATGCTGGGGGTCGATCGCAATTTCAATGCCCTCCGACTCGCAAACATTGGCTTCTGAGTCGATCGCATCCTCAAAAGCCATGGTATAAGATAAACCGGAACAACCGCTAGATTCCACGCCTAGACGAAATAAAGCATTGGGGTTTGGATGCTTAGATTTGAGGCGCATTACTTCCTGAGCTGCGGTTTTGCTAAGATGAATCATTAATTTTGGGAATGGGGAATGGGGAATTGGGAATTGGGAATGGGGAATGGGGAATTGGGAATTGGGAATTGGGAATTGGGAATTGGGGAGGGAATTGGGAATTGGGAATTGGGAATTGGGAATTGGGAATTAGTTATTAGTTGCGGCTTATTACTAATTGTTTATTGCTTACTTGTTGGTGCGAATACCCTATGCCCTATGCCCTATGCCCTATGCCCTATGCCCAATTACCAGTTTATAGGTTATTTAGCCTTAGATTCAGTCCGGGCATAATCATCTTGAAAACGTACAATATCGTCTTCTCCCAGATATTCGCCATTCTGTACTTCAATTAAAATCAGGGGAATCACACCAGGATTTTCCAGACGGTGATTGATGCACTGAGGAACGTAGGTAGATTGATTAGTAAATAGAACTTGTTCATTTTCGCCACAAGTAACTTTAGCAGTACCAGAAACCACTATCCAGTGTTCGCTGCGATGGTGGTGCATTTGGAGGCTGAGGCGATGTCCGGGCTTAACTTCTATACGCTTAATTTTATATCCTGGGCCTTCTTCAAGAGTTGTAAAAGAACCCCAAGGGCGCATTTCTGTGGCGGTAATTCCGTTGATTGCTATAGGTGCTTCTAGAGTAGATATTTGAGAAATTTCTTGAGTCTGAACCATGTTTTTACTCCTTCAGGATTGCTTGTTGAAGCTTTAGTAGACAAAGTTGGTTTTTGAGGTTAGCTAATTTGTGGTTAAAATTTAAGCTTACCTGCGCCGATGGATTAGCGAACGGTACATTTTTACTGCGAAGTCTGCTTTGCCCGATCGACCAGCCTTAACAACCATAGCAAAATCACCATAGTAGTTGTCACCTGTCATGGGTGCGATCGACCAAATCTACATCAAATCTTCATCTACGGCGGCTGATTCTTTATTTAATGGGACATCTTGTACCATTTACGGTTGTTTTGGAATGATTTAACTTTTCTAGGGCGCAGAGGGCCCAGAGGAAGAGAGGAGAGAGATGAATAATTGCGATACCAGCGGATTTGAGATGAATCCCGGAATCATTTTGTTGGGTTTAGGCGATCGCATCAATGGACGCAGCACGCACAACGCTATAAAATTATTATAGGATTGATTGGCGATCGGGGATTCAGTTGTTGGGAAAAATTGCATAGAGCGTATGTCGTAAAGCTATGCACTGACAATCGTAACTTGTTCAGTAGTTGCCATTGCTAAAATCGCTAAAACTTTGGGAGCTAAAGGCTTCAAATCTGCCAAGGGATTGGAGGGTGCTTGCAGAACAATTACCGCAATGTTGAACTGTGGTAAATTCTGTTGAAATGACAAGTTGCGATCGACTGTAATGAAAACATCAAACTCTGCTTCTGCAAGGGCAAGAAGTTGACCATTTTTTACACCCGCCCATCCCATTTGTGGAACCGTTTTTATCTCATAATCAACAAATTCTCTGGTAAATTTGCGATCTATACACTCATCCAAAAGAAGCTTCATGCGTTATGCCACCATACCAACAAGCTGTTTTTCTGCTTCTTCCAGCAATGCCATAACTTGCTCTTTAGTCACAGTTGGAAATCCATCTAAAAAATCATCAATTGATTCTCCTCCTTTTAGATAGTCTAGAAGTGTTTGTACCGGAACTCTAGTACAAGCAAAGACTGGAGTGCCACCCATGATCTCAGGAGATACAGTAATAATTAAAGATTTTTTAAGCATAAATATTTAGACCTTCGGGTTCCATAGTTAACTCATCCGTTGTAACTATTTTTCACGCTCGATCGCACCAGCTTTGATTTTTTCCTGCATCTACCCAATGCAGTAAATCTATATATAATACATCATACTAGATCGATCGGCATCCCACGCTCTACTCTAGATCAACATCTTTTCACCACTTTGAGAGACACATCAAAATGAACAACAACGGACTGCCAGAAAAGCAAGGCCTGTACGATCCGCAGTTCGAGCACGACGCTTGCGGAGTCGGCTTCATCGTACACGTCAAGGGTAACAAATCCCACGAAATAGTAGAACAGGCACTGACAATCCTGCTGAATCTCGACCATCGGGGCGCTTGCGGCTGCGAAGCCAATACCGGAGACGGCGCGGGCATTTTGATGCAAGTGCCCCACAAATTCCTCAAAAAAGCAGCCGCCGCCCAAAACATCGAACTTCCCGAAGCCGGCGAGTACGGTGTCGGTGCAATTTACTCATCGCGAAACCAGACGGAACGGGAAAACGGCAAACGCATCTTTGCCGAAATCGCCGCCGAAGAAGGATGTCCCCTGCTAGGTTGGCGCGATGTCCCCACAGACAACTCATCCCTGGGCGATACCGCCAAAGCCAGCGAACCTTTTATGCAGCAAGTGTTCGTCAGCCGCCCCGCAGGTATGGACGAGGCAGCTTTTGAGCGCAAACTCTACGTCATTCGCAAACGGGCACATAATGCGATTCGCAGGACTAACGTAGACCCCTACTGGTATAATTCCACACTTTCCTGCCGGACGATCGTCTACAAGGGAATGCTGATGCCCGTGCAAGTCGGAGATTACTATCCCGAACTGCACGACCCCGACATGGAAAGCGCTCTAGCCCTAGTTCACTCGCGCTTCAGCACCAATACTTTCCCTAGTTGGGAACGATCGCACCCTTACCGCTACATCGCCCACAACGGCGAAATTAACACCATGCGTGGCAACATCAACTGGATGAACGCGCGGCAATCGATGTTTGAGTCGGAACTATTCGGCGATGACTTGAAGAAAATCCCGAATTTAATCAATGTCGAAGGTAGCGACTCAACTATTTTTGATAATGCTTTAGAATTGCTGACTTTGGCCGGACGTTCTTTGCCTCATGCCATCATGATGATGATTCCCGAACCGTGGACAGCCCACGAGTCGATGAGTGACGAGAAAAAGGCTTTCTACGAATACCATTCCTGTTTGATGGAACCTTGGGACGGGCCTGCTTCGATCGCCTTTACGGATGGTACATCGATCGGGGCTGTGCTCGATCGCAATGGTTTGCGTCCTTCCCGTTACTGTATCACTAAGGATGACTTAGTAATTATGGCATCGGAAGCGGGTGTTTTGCCGATCGCCCCAGAACGAATTGCATCAAAAGGCCGCCTACAACCAGGCCGGATGTTCCTGGTAAATACCGCAGAAGGCCGCATCATTTCTGACGAAGAAATCAAACATCAAATTGCCTCGGAACATCCGTATCGCGAGTGGATTGACACGCATATGGTAGAAATTGCCAAGCTACCAGATGCTACGGAAGTTGCAGAATCCAACCCAGTGCCTTTATTGCAGCAACAAATGGCCTTTGGCTACACCTTTGAAGAACTACGGTTGCTGTTAGCACCGATGGCACGGGACGGAGTGGAAGCTGTCGGCGCGATGGGCGCGGATACGCCGTTAGCTGTTTTATCGAACAGGCAAAAACTGCTTTATGAATATTTCCAACAACTGTTTGCCCAAGTTACGAATCCGCCCATTGATTCTATCAGAGAAGAGATTGTGACTTCTGCTGAAACTACGATCGGATCGGAACGCAATTTGCTCAAGCCGGAACCAGAAAGCTGTCATTTAATTGAACTGAAAACACCAATTCTCAGCAATGAAGAACTGGCGAAACTCAAACACGTTTCCCAAGGTAATTTCAAGTCGATTACGATACCGATTTTGTTCGACCCCAAAACTGGTGTAAAAGGTTTGGAACAAGCCTTAGAAGATGTTTTTGTGGCCGCAGACAGTGCGATCGCCTCTGGGGTGAATATTATCATTTTGAGCGATCGGGGAATCAATGCCGAAAACGCTCCAATTCCCGCATTGCTAGCAGTTGCTGGCTTACACCATCACCTGATCCGCCAAGGTACGCGCACGCGGGCGGGACTGGTGCTCGAATCCGGCGAACCGCGGGAAGTTCACCACTTTGCGACTTTAATCGGCTACGGTTGCGGTGCGATCAATCCGTATTTGGCCTTTGAGACGATCGCAGATTCGATCCGCGAAGGTTTGCTGGTAAATGTTGATACCAAGACAGCTTGCAAAAACTACGTGAAAGCCGCAACCAAAGGCGTGACAAAGGTTGCGTCCAAAATTGGGATTTCCACAATTCAAAGTTACCGTGGTGCACAGATATTTGAGGCGATCGGCTTAAACAAATCCGTAGTCAATAAATACTTCACCTGGACAGCATCACGGATTGAAGGAGTAGACCTCGAAGTCATCGCCCAAGAAGCGATTTTACGCCATACTCACGCATTCCCCGATCGCCCATCCAGCGGACACACCCTCGATGTCGGCGGCGAATATCAATGGCGCAAGGAAGGCGAAGCCCACTTGTTCAGCCCGCAAACCATTCACGCCCTGCAAAAAGCCGTGCGCGAAGGCAGTTATCCGCTTTTCCAAAAGTATTCTGCCCTGGTTAACGAACAAAATCAACAGCATTTTACCCTGCGCGGTTTATTGCAATTCAAGCAGCGGGAATCGATTCCAATTGAAGAAGTTGAACCAGTGGAAGCTATTCTCAAACGCTTCAAAACTGGGGCGATGAGTTACGGTTCGATTTCTAAGGAAGCCCACGAATCTTTAGCTGTAGCGATGAACCGCATTGGTGGCAAATCGAACACTGGTGAAGGCGGCGAAGATCCGGAAAGATATACTTGGACAAACGATCGCGGTGACTCGAAAAACAGTGCGATCAAACAAGTTGCTTCCGGGCGTTTTGGCGTTACCAGCTTGTACCTTTCCCAAGCAAAGGAACTCCAAATCAAGATGGCGCAAGGGGCAAAACCCGGAGAAGGCGGGCAGTTACCCGGTAAAAAAGTATACCCGTGGATTGCCAAGGTACGGCACTCGACTCCCGGTGTAGGCTTGATTTCGCCTCCGCCTCACCACGACATTTATTCGATCGAAGATTTGGCAGAATTGATTCACGACTTGAAAAATGCCAACCGGGAAGCGCGGATTAGCGTCAAATTAGTGTCAGAAGTGGGAGTCGGGACGATCGCGGCTGGGGTTGCGAAAGCCCACGCCGATGTGGTGCTAATTTCCGGCTATGACGGCGGTACCGGCGCGTCGCCGCAAACATCGATCAAACACGCCGGTTTACCTTGGGAGTTGGGATTGGCGGAAACTCACCAAACCCTGGTTTTGAATAATTTGCGATCGCGCATTGCTGTGGAAACCGACGGACAACTAAAAACAGGCCGCGATGTAGCAATTGCTGCATTGCTTGGTGCTGAGGAATTCGGTTTTGCGACTGCGCCGCTGGTGACTTTGGGCTGCATTATGATGCGCGTCTGTCACATGAACACTTGTCCTGTGGGCGTTGCGACACAAGATCCCCTGTTGCGGAAAAACTTTACCGGCGATCCTGAACACACGGTAAACTTTATGACCTTCGTCGCCCAAGAAGTCCGTGAAATCATGGCGCAGTTGGGCTTCCGCACCTTGAATGAAATGGTAGGGCGCACCGATGTTTTGGAAGCGCAACAAGCGGTGGAACACTGGAAGGCTAAGGGTTTGGACTTCTCGAACATCCTTTATCAGCCGGAAGTTGGGGCGGATGTTGGGCGCTATTGTCAGATGGCGCAGGATCACGGTTTAGAAAAGTCGATGGATCTGACGGTGTTGTTGGATTTGTGCAAAGGTGCGATCGAACACGGCGAACCAGTCCGCGCCAAACTCCCAATCACCAACGTCAACCGCGTTGTCGGCACAATTCTCGGCAACGAAATCACCAAACGCCACTGGGAAGGTTTGCCCGATGATACCGTGCACCTACACTTCCAAGGCAGCGCCGGACAAAGCTTTGGCGCATTCGTACCCAAAGGAGTCACCCTAGAGCTCGAAGGCGAAGCCAACGACTATTTGGGCAAAGGCCTCAGCGGTGGCAAAATCGTGCTGTACCCGTCGCAAGCTTCCACCTTTGTCGCAGAAGAAAACGTGATTGTGGGCAACGTAGTGCTTTACGGAGCGACATCTGGCGAGGTTTTCATCCGAGGGATGGCGGGCGAACGTTTTGGGGTGCGTAACTCCGGCGTTAACACAGTAGTCGAGGGTGTCGGCGATCACGGTTGCGAGTACATGACTGGCGGCAAAGTTGTAGTTTTGGGTGAAACCGGGCGCAATTTTGCAGCGGGAATGAGTGGCGGCGTTGCTTACATTTTGGATGAAGCGGGGGATTTTGCAACTCGCTGCAATATGTCGATGGTGGCGCTGGAAAAACTGGAGGATGCTGAGGAAATTGCAGATTTGCGGCAGTTAATTCAGACTCATTTTGATTTGACTGGAAGTGCGATCGCATCGAAAGTCTTGGCAAATTGGGATGCGATGTTGCCGATGTTTGTGAAAGTGATGCCCAAGGATTATAAACGGGTGTTGCAGGCTATTCAAAGGGCGATCGCTGCGGGTTTAAGCGGTGATGATGCGCTGACGGCTGCGTTTGAAGAAAACGCTCGCGATGTGGCCCGGATTGGCGGTAGTTAGAGTTTTGTGTTAGAATTGTACTAATCTACCAAGGGGCTTTAAGCCCCTTGTTAGGTGGCAGAGAAAGAGGATGATTGAATGGTAGACAAAGAATGGGAAACTGATGAAGATGAACTAATTTATCATTTAGAAGCTCACAAAAATTTAATTGGATGGGTTATGGATAAATTGCAAGCAGCAGGAATTCCCTGCGAAAGAACCAGAGGACGTAACCCGGATGGAGATATTCTTTACTATAGAGCAGAAGATGAAGCACAAGTCAAGGAAATAGTTCGCGAAATCAATGCCAAGTACAATCAATTGTAAATACCAGACAAAAATACAGGGATGCCATACATTGAAGTCAAAACTCGTAAAAAGATCGGTCTGACTTTAGCGAGAAAAATAGTGAATAAAGGCAATGTATCTGCCGTTTTGACTACGGGAGAAATTACAGACAGAGCCAAAAAAATGTTTAATAAAAATGACATCGCCTATGCCGAAAATATTCCAGACACCGAATTTATGAGCTGTGAAGCTGAGGAGGACTAATGTTAGATATTGCATTTTACTCGCAGGATAAAGAAGAAGCCGAAGCTATTGAGGTTTCAAACGATTTTTATGAATGGTTAGCTCGCTCCGAGTTTGCTAGAATTGGCAAATCTGAACTAAAGGAGATGAAAGTTGATGGAGAACCCATAGAAGTTCCTGTCATCGCATTAGAAGGAGTCAATCGCCGCCAGCTTAGCGACTTCTTTCGCAATGCAATTGTGGAGGAGAGCGATGCCATGTTGGAGCAATTAAGTAGCTCTCTATCTAAGGAGGAATATCAAGACGCTACCCACAGATTGTTCCTGCTGCAACAGTTGCGGAAGCAAATAGAAAACGAGCAGTACAAATATCTACAACGTTTTTGAAGGCTATCTATATATGAGGCGATCGAGTAAACTATGAGCACAGTAACTTTAACAACAAAACAGTACGTTGAAGAACAAGATGGTTGCTATCGCATCCTTGGGAAGCGCGTTTCTTTAGATTCAATTGTCTATGCTTTCCTGGCGGGACAATCCCCAGAAAGTATCGTTCAATCATTCCCTGTGCTGACACTAGAAGAAGTTTATGGCGGAATTTCCTTCTACCTTGCTAACCGCACAGCCATTGATGCTTATTTATTCGAGGGAGAACAACTATTTGAAACCTTGAGACAGCAAGCAAGGGAAAGTAATTCATTACTTTATCAAAAACTATACACCGATCGCACCAGCCAGTTATGAAGATTCCCAATAGCGATCGCGCCATTATTGAAACATCAAAATTGACGGAATATCTACTTAATATAGAACACAAACGAGGAGGTACTAAAGCAAAACTGTTAATTCAATGCGGATATTCTCAAGAAAATTGGCAGCAATTAGAAACGGATATTCGCGATGCTCACCTGTCCGCAGATGTTGATGTTGTCAAGGAGACAGGATACGGAACGCGATATGAAATTAGCGCCTATCTCTCGACACCTGTTGGCAGACAACTTCTTGTCAGGACGGTTTGGCAAATAGATAGAGGGACTGATTTTCCCCGTTTGATTACGTTGATTCCTGATTAACAAGTTAACAGAGGACGATATGAACTATAAACTTTATTCGGATGTCATCTTGCTGTGCAACCTTGCTGAAGAAGGACTTTATGCCGGCGATATCGGTACGGTTGTAGAACAGCATCACGTTGAAGGACTAGAAACAGGTTATAGCGTTGAATTTTTCGATCTGTTGGGAAACACTGTAGCAGTTGCGACGCTACCTGGAAGTTATTTGCGATCGCCCACAAGTGCAGACAGACCTACAGTTAGACTGGTTAATAGTTTTGCTGCATAAGTAGAGGAAATTGCCCTCCAGCCGTGTCCCTACCCGATATCTATAAATTTCAGGTACAATTTAAGATTATTATCAGTCTTAGCATCTACTAAAATTATCCAGATAATTTGGAGTATTAAACACCCATGCCCGATGAAACGATTTGGATTATGACTGCCGATACTGCGGGCGAGTCTGCCGACACACCCGACTATGACGGTGCAAAGATAGGAGCACATACAGGGCTACCCGATTGGGGCGATGCTTTTGGCACTCCCAATACCCAACTCCAAAAACAGGTATCAAAAGCAGCAGATAACTTGCGGCTGCACAAAGTCAGCATCAATAAATTAGAAAAAGAACTCGTTCAATTCATGCAAACCGTAGATAAAATGTTCGGGCGCGCGGATGCGGAAGCTGACATGAAAACCATAGAATTATCAGAAATTGAGTTATCCGTTGCGATTAACGCCGAAGGTTCTTTCAGTTTATTGGGCATGGGAGCAAAAGCAGCAGATACCAGAACCGTATTGTTGCGATTTAAACGTAAGTCTTAAGGTGAAATGGGAAGAAATCAGGCGATATCAATTGGCATCAATAAATATGATTTCCTAACTCCGCTGAAATATGCCAAGCGGGATGCAGAGTTAATGCAGGAATTTCTGCGCGGGGCGAGTTTTGAGCAAGTTTTTTTCTTCTCAGATGACTCGCCCGATTATCAGGGTAGACCGACTCGTCCTTCTCGTAACAATCTGAGGCGATTTTTGAGGCAAATCTCTAACAAGCCTATTATGGCAACTGGAGATAATTTGTGGTTTTTCTTCAGCGGGCACGGGATGCAGTGTAATGGGCGCGATTATTTGATGCCTTGCGATGGCGATGCGGAAGATGTCGAACATACGGCGATTCCGATTGATTTTGTGACTGAATGTTTGCGCGGCTGTGGTGCTGGCAATGTGATTTTGATGCTGGATGCTTGTCGGTATCGAGGGAGTAAATCGGGATTGGGAATCGGCAATCAAGCTGCTGAAATTGCGCGGCAAAAGGGAGTCGTTACTTTCTTTTCTTGCAGTCCCAATCAATTGTCCTACGAAATTGAAACTTTACAGCAAGGTATTTTTACAAAAGCAGTGCTGGAGGGCTTGGGCATTCAAGGAAAATGTGCAACTGTCGAGCGATTGAATCATTATTTGAGTTGCCGAGTTCCCGAACTGATCCGAGAACATAAAGGCGAAAAAGTGCAGCAAACACCTTACTGTATTGCAGAGCCAGTCACGAAGTCGCACTTAATTATTTGCCCGCAATATGCAACATTACAAGATGTTTCTATTCTTAAAAATGATGCCTATCAAGCGGAATTAAACAAAGATTACGATTTGGCAAAACAGTTATGGATTCGCGTATTGGCTGCATCTACAGGCGATATGGAGGCCATTAACGGAATTCAAAGAATCGCTATATCACAGATTGAAAATGAGCGATATTCTCAAGGTAGTTCTGTGAGTAGCAGCGCTGCGAACAAATCGCCATCTCCATTGTCTCCCAAATCTACGCCTGTACCGAATGCTATTCCTATCGAGACTGATGTTCCTCTCAAGTCAGAATGGGGAGTAGACTATACAAATCTGCGAGATTTATTGGCGGCCAAAAAGTGGCAAGAAGCCGATGAGGAAACGGCGAGAGTGATGTTGAATATACCGGGTAGGAAACAAGAATGGCTGGATGTAGAAAGTATTGAAAAATTTCCCTGCGAGGACTTGCGTACCATTGACCAACTTTGGGTAGAATACAGCAATGGGCGCTTCGGCTTTAGCGTGCAGAAGCGCATCTATCAAAGTCTGGGGGGAACCAGTGAATATGATAGAGAAGTTTGGGAGAGGTTTTGCGATAAGGTAGGTTGGAGAAAAAAGAACTCTTGGCTGTACTACCTCACTTGTTTAGAGAAAGCATCAGAAGGTCACCTCCCGTGGGGGGTGCTTTGGTGTGGGTGGATGTGGGGAGGTGAGAGAGATGATTATATGGGGTGGGATTCTGAAGCTGACGGGTATGAAGTGCAGATAAGAGGAGGTGAAGAGGGTGGAGAAGACATCTCAGATTGCATCTCTTCTCTCGCGTCGAGACTTGTAAAGTGCAACATCTAAGCGTTACAGGATTTCATAAAGATTTATTACAAAGCCCAAAACCACGAAACCTGCTTCGACTTCCCGCGAAATCCAAGAAACCGGGTTTCTGCGACAATCTCCGAATCCCCACCAAGATTTAGGAAGAAACCCGGTTTCTAACCCCCCAGCAACAGCCCCCAAATTCAAGAAACCGGGTTTCTGCGACAATCTCCGAATCCCCACCCAGATATAGGAAGAAACCCGGTTTCTAACTCCCCACCAACAGCCTCAAAATCCAAGAAACCGGGTTTCTGCGATAATTTACGCATCCCCACCAAGATTTAGGAAGAAACCCGGTTTCTGAGCCCCGCGCCTAGTCCAAGAAACCGGGTTTCTGCGATAATTTACGCATCCCCACCAAGATTTAGGAAGAAACCCGGTTTCTGACTCCCACGCACGATCGCACATCTCTACTAATTGCCCTCTGAAATAAGGTCGATATGACGATCGCAAGTCCAGGAAGGCGATCGTGGAAAAATAGTGGCGATCGACTCAAATTGTCGCAACTGAGAGTAGAATTGAGTATCTAGTTTCCATAGAACAACGCCGCTTTGAGCCAGATTCAAATCTTAAACTTACAAAGCCTTAGCCAGGGACTCCCTGCGATTACACCTGCCTTTGGAGCCGCGATCGCAGAAGCAGGTGCGATTTGTCTAACCGATGAAGCTCACCAACCAGGAGTAACACTTAAAGTTGAAGGAGAATTTTCTGCCACATTCAAGTTAGATTGGCAGCCAGTCACCGAGCAAACCCGACGATGTTGGAATGACGAAGAATATACTACCGAGCAGGCTGCTTATGGAATCGCATTCCTGTTAATTCTGCAATTAACAAATCTCACAGTCATTGAACGCTCTCGTAAAGGAACTGGATTTGACTATTGGTTAGGAAGTCAAAATTCAGCTACCACACTGCCATTTGAGCGAATGGCTCGGCTAGAGGTTTCTGGAATTCGCAAAGGCAATCGAAGTCAAATAAATACTAGAGTCAAGCTGAAAACTGAACAAACCCGCACCTCAGACGCACAAGGCTTGCCAGCGTATATCATTGTAGTAGAGTTCAGCCGACCGATTTCTATTATTAGTGCCAAGCAAAATCCTGAAGGAACCGTAATCCAATGAGCCAGATTCAATCGCTCCACCAACAAGCAATGGATTTAGCGGAAGCAGCAGCAGTCGCCCGCTTAAGAGGTGCGTTGGAGTTGGCTACACAATTCACGCGCCAAGCCTTTGAACAAGAAACTCAGGCCGCAGCCCTAATCGCTAGCGCCCTTGATGCTGAACCCACTCGTTCTGTGCTTCACCGCAGCGCAGCATCTTTAGCGATTGAATGTGGCGAATTACGAATAGCAGAACGTCTAATTGCAACTGCGTTATCTGGCAATCCCCCGGCAGAGATTGCTGAAGAACTCAAAGATTTATTCATCCAGATTAACTTGAGCCAATATCTGAAACGTCAAGGAATCCACATCGACATTAAGGAACTGCGAGGACTGGTAAATCAATAGCACTCGTTGAAGGACTAGCCCACCCGGCGGTTGAAACCGCGACTACATAAACAAAGTCTGCCTCCGCAGACTAAGAGATAAAAGAGGTATTTTGGATTGTGACTGCTAAATTAAAGCCACTCGAATAAAATGACAAAAAAAGGTACAACAAGTGGCAGACCCTTCAATCCATCAAAAGCGGGCGGGAAAATTCTCAACTTATCTTATCAAAATGTTAAAATTACTGATAAAGGCGTTGCCTTAGTTGAAGCTCATGTTCGGAGATTTAATCCAGTTGGTGAACCTGAACTAAGAATGGTAGAAAGGTTAAGAAATATCGCCACCGAAACCCTTGTCGCTGAACCTGTTGATTTACGCTTCTATACTCACGAGTTGCGCGAGTATCTGAGGTATAAAAAACTCGGCTATCCAACGGGACAGCCAACAAACCCCGACGATGCTTATGAACTTTGGAACAATGCTCACACAGCTACTCTTGAAGATTATAAATTAAAAGAAGGATTCGGCGTTTTATTTCATCCAAGCGTAGAGGAATTTTTATGAAAAACCTAACTCAATTAACCCAGCTTGAATTAGTGCTACTGGAATTAGTAGCTAAAGGTCAAGGAAAGTGGAGTTGGTACGAACTCGCCAATGCACTTTCCCGTCGAGATGTACCGCGAGAACCTGACATGATGGTTGTCTTAAAAAAACTGGCTGCTGATGGCTTGGTTCAACGATATGTAGAAACAAATTCGCCTCGTGACAGATGGGAATTAACCCCTGTCGGTTTTATTGTGTTCGCAGACGCAAAAGCAGATAGTCAAAGCAGAATTATACGTTATGCAGTTGCGATCCAGAAATCTGAAAGCAATTATTCTGCTTATGTTCCAGATTTACCGGGATGCGTAGCAATAGGTGCAACTATCGAGGAAGTAGAACAAGAAATTAAAGCAGCAATAGTTGTTTATTTAGAAGAGTTGCGTCAATCTGGTTCGTCTATTCCTGAAGCTAGAACTTTATGTAAATATGTTGAGGTATAAATTGGTCGATCGCAAACAAGTAGAGTAAATAGTAGAATGGATAAACTAACCGAATATCCCAAGCTAATCAAACGGATTTTAACCGAGTATGTAGAATTGTCTAATCGCCGTCCTCAACCAGACATCGAGACATTCTTAATTACCGACGAACAAAACGGTCATTATATGTGGATGAATCTGGGCTGGCAAAAGGGAGAACGAATTACCGGGATGACTGTATATGTTCGGATTCGCGATCGCAAATTCTGGATCGAAGAAGACTGGACAGAAGATGGAATTGCAACGGATTTGGTGCGTGCAGGAGTTCCCAAGGAAGATATTGTGTTAGCATTTCACGAACCTGGGATGCGGCAATACACAGATTTTGCAGTAGCTTCGTAGCCTTTTATGAAACTTGGAATTGCTGTTGGGCCACCCATTTGATATAATATTGTTACTAGATTGTAGAATAGCAATCAAAAAAAAGGGATAATTATGACCGTAGAACAAACCATTTTGGAAAATGTGAAGGTCTTATCGCCAGACCAGCAACAAGAAGTCTTAGCTTTCATCAAATTCTTGCAGTCCGATAAATGGGAAGATATCTATAAAGGACGCTTCCAAGAACTGCAACAAGAAATTCGTCAAAACACTGATATCGATCACGATGATGACCCCATTGAAACAGTCCTCGAAGGGATTCAGCAAGGCTTCCATGAGGCAATTACCGGAAAAACTCTCCCTTTGTCTCAACTGTGGGATGGAATCGATGACAATTGATCCAAAACCGATCGCAATTGAACTCACCCCTCGATTTCAAAGAGACTTGCGAACTTTAGGCAAACGCGATCGCAACATTCGCAAAGACATTCAGCCTGTAATCGAACAACTTCAAGCGGGGGAACTTCCGGGCGATCGCATTCCGGGGATGGAGTACGAAATTTTCAAAGTCAGAATTAAAAACAGTGACATTCAAAAAGGCAAAAGCGCTGGCTACCGTGCTATTTATTACCTCAAAACTAGCGATTCGATCGTTTTGGTGACTATCTATTCTAAATCAGACCTATCAGATATCGCCAAGCTATCTCTCAAAATTGATTGGCAAACCATCATGAAATACCAGCAATTCTCCCGGCTGAATCTTCGTCCAAACTTCATTATCCGTAAGTGGTAAAGTAGCAATTACCGCCACGCGATCGCCCTCGTTGGTCAATTCCCGAAAATCCACCGTCACATCCTCATCGATCGAGTGGGCGCTAGCAAAAGGTGCTTGTCTCACAATATAATGCAGGTTGGTAGAACAATGCACAAACAAATGTTCTCCATCGGAAAGTAAATAATTAAAAATTCCGTACTCTGCTAAACTTTTAGTAATTTCATTCAAGACCGGATAAAGTTCAGTTAAATCCGGCTTATATTCAGGAAAAGTCGATCGCAATTTTTCCAATATCAAACAAAACGCTTTTTCACTGTCAGTTTTACCCACAGGCTTGTAAAACCCAGCACTTTCAGGATTGAAATTTTCCAGATTTCCGTTGTGAGCAAACACCCAATAGCGCCCCCAAAGTTCCCGCCCAAAAGGATGGCAATTTTCCAGAACAATGTCACCTTGAGTAGCTTTACGGATGTGAGCAATCACGTTAGTTGAATGAATGGGATAGCGACGCACTAAATCAGCCACTGGAGAACTAATGGCTGGTTTAGAATCTATAAAAATGCGGCATCCTAAACCCTCAAAGAAAGCGATTCCCCAACCATCTTGATGAATGTCGGTTTTGCCACCTCTGGCCGAAAAACCCTCAAAAGAAAAGCAAATATCTGTGGGAACATTACAGTTCATTCCTAGTAATTGGCACATAACGGTTAATTTTAGGAAGTTAGGAATATTGATGTCTCCCACAAAGATAGTCAAGAACAGGTTGTTGAGGTCTGTTCCAGAGGAATTATGGGAGATGTTGATTGATGTCGCAGCTATTGGTCGCTACGGACTGACAATGATAGTATTATAGTAGTCAAGAATCTAGAATTTCTCAAAAAGTCATAAAAATTAGGGATAATCAATCGTATAGAGAGAGAAATAGCATATTATGGCTACATAGAGGATGATGTTACTTGGCGATAATCCTCTATTTCTGCGATCGCAAAACTTCCGATATACAGCCCATGGTAAAACCGACCACAATTTTCACGAAACTTCCTTTGTCAAATCCAGCGAACCGAAAAATATCCCTGCAAACCCTCCTGATCGTTCCCTTTGTCCTACAAATCTTCGCCGCCGTAGGCTTAACGGGATATTTATCGTTCCGAAACGGACAAAAAGCCATTAACGACTTAGCCAATCGACTCAGCAACGAAGTTAGCGATCGCATCCATCAGCACCTAGACAGCTATTTAGCCACACCTCAACAAATCAATCAAATTAATGCCGATGCTATTAAATTAGGACAATTAGACTTACAAAACTTTCCTAAAGTAGGACATTTTTTTTGGAAAGAAATGCAGGTATTTAATGTTGGCTACATCTTCTACAGTTCAGCCCAAGGTAACTATGTTGGTTCTGGATATTTCCTCGATCCTGGAAAAATAGCTATTGATGAACTTTCCCCCAAAACTAAAGGTAAAACTCACAGTTACCATACAGATGGGCAAGGAAATCGCATTCATTTGGAATATGTATACGATTACGAGCCTCGGAACGATCTGGTGTATAAACAAGCCATCCGTTCGAGAAAACCGATTTGGAGTAAAATTACTAATTGGGAAGGTTTTCCCGAAATTTTATCTATTGCTTCTGGCTATCCCATCTACAATAATAAGAGTTTACAAGGTGTTTTGGTTGTTGACATCCGCCTTTCTCAAATCAGCGATTATCTGCGAAAAATAGCAGTTAGTTCTTCCGGTAAAATTTTTATTATAGAGCGCGACGGTATGCTGGTAGCGAGTTCGTCTCAGGAACATCCTTTTAAAATAACTAACAAAAAAGCCGAGAGAATTAATGCTGTAAATAGTAGCGAAACTTTAATTAAATCCACAGCTACTTATTTGAATAAAACCTTTGGTAGTTTTCGGGAAATCACAGAAAATCATAACTTACAATTTACCGAGAAAGGTCGTCGCCAATTTGTCCGTACAGCACCTTGGCAGGATAAATTTGGTTTAGACTGGCTAGTAGTAGTTGTCGTTCCCGAATCTGACTTTACAGAACAAATTAACGCCAATACTCGCACTACAATTGGGCTGTGTGCGGGAGCATTGTTAGTAGCAGTTTCCTTGGGGATTTGTACCTCTCGCCGCATTATCCAATCTATCTTTCGGATTGTCACCGCGTCCCAAGCGATCGCCGCGGGAGAATTAGATCAAAACGTGCCTGGATCGAGCATTACAGAAATAGGAATTTTAGCCACTTCTTTCAACAGGATGGCAGAGCGGCTGCGGGAATATTTCATAACTCTCAAAACCACTAATGAACAATTAGAAAATAGAGTAGAACAACGCACCAAAGAACTTTCGGAAGCTCTTTACAACCTCCAAACAACTCAATCCCAATTAGTCCAAACTGAAAAAATGTCTAGTTTAGGGCAAATGGTGGCAGGCATTGCCCATGAAATTAACAATCCAGTCAACTTTATTCATGGTAACATCACCTGTACTAAAGAATATATTGAAGAACTGCTAGAAATAATTAATCTTTACGAAAAACACTATCCTAGTCCTACGCCTGAACTTCAAAAATCTTTAGCAACTTGCGATTTAGATTTCGTGAAAGAGGACTTACAAAAAATCATGGATTCCATGCAAGAAGGAACGAATCGCATCACAGATATTGTGCTGAATTTGCGAAATTTTTCTCGACTAGACGAATCAGAATTGAAACCAGTTGACCTGCGCTCTGGTTTGGAAAGCACTCTGATGATTTTACAACATCGTTTGAGAGCGACTGAGCAAAAACCTGCAATTGAAGTGATTAAAAACTATGGCATTTTATCAAAAGTAGAGTGTTATCCTGGTTTGTTAAACCAAGTTTTTATGAATATTTTGAGTAATGCGATCGACGCTGTTCAAGAATCCAAGATGGATTATATCAATAGTAACCCAACTATTGTAATTTCTACGGAAATGACCCCCGAAAATTTGGCGATAGTCAGAATTAGAGATAATGGGTTGGGTATAAAAGAAAATTTAATATCTAAGATATTCGATCCCTTTTTTACCACAAAACCTGTAGGAAAAGGTACAGGATTAGGATTGTCGATAGCTTATCAGATTGTCCGAGATAAACATCAAGGAGATCTGATTTGCACGTCTACACCAGGAGCAGGTACGGAATTTGCGATCGTACTCCCTCAAAATATTAGAACCCGCCAAAATGATTTGTCAAATTAAATTTAGTTTAAAAAAGAGCGCCTAACCACAGACCGGGGATGATATGATGGTAGGAGTGATTTGTTTTTTCAGTTGCAATAAATACTAAGATAGATGGCTGAATTCTTAACCGCTGCATTATATAAGTTCGTTGAATTATCGGATTTTGCCGAGCTCAGAGCACCGCTGCTCGCCTGCTGCGAGGCAAATCAAGTCGTTGGTACTATTCTGCTTGCCCAAGAAGGCATCAATGGGACGATAGCAGGTGCACCCGAAAGCATCTATGCAGTGCTGGCATTCCTGCGAAGTGACAGCCGTTTTGCGGATTTGGTACACAAGGAATCCTACTCAGAAAAATTACCGTTTTATCGCCTCAAGGTACGCTTAAAGCGGGAAATTGTCACGATGGGTGTACCTGATATTAATCCTAACCACATGGCTGGTCAATATGTCAAGCCCGAAGAGTGGAACAAACTGCTTGATGATCCTGATGTTGTCGTAGTTGATGTGCGTAATGACTACGAAGTGTCGATCGGCACTTTTAAAGGTGCGATTAATCCCAAAACAAAAAGTTTTTCTGAATTACCTGAATGGGTGGAACAAGAAACTGCTTTACACCATAAACCGAAGGTAGCGATGTTTTGTACAGGTGGGATTCGATGTGAGAAATCTACGGCATTTTTGCGTAAGGTGGGTTTTGATGAAGTCTATCATCTGGAAGGGGGGATTTTAAAATATTTAGAAATAGTTCCAGAAGCAGAAAGTCGTTGGGAAGGTGAATGTTTTGTCTTTGATGAACGTGTGACAGTTGGTCAGGGATTAAAGCCCGGTGACTATGAACTTTGTCGCGCTTGCCGCCACCCGATTAGTCAGGAAGATCGAGCTTCGGAATTATTTGTATTAGGGATGAGTTGTCCTCATTGCTATGGTACAAAAACGGAAGCACAAAAACAAAGTTTATCCGAACGGCAACGTCAAATTGAGTTGGCTAAGAGTGGCGACCAAAAACATATTGGTGCGCGTTATAATGTTCAGGAAAAACCCGATGAGATCACCAACTGAAGGTATTTCAAATTACCCAATTTTGTATTCTTTTCGCCGCTGTCCCTATGCGATGCGCGCGCGCTTGGCTGTGGTTGCAAGCGGGATAGTGTGTGAATTAAGGGAGGTTGTCTTGCGCGATAAACCACGGGAAATGTTGGATGTATCTCCCAAAGGTACAGTGCCTGTATTAGTCGATCGCGATGGACGGGTATTAGAGGAAAGTATTGACATCATGTTTTGGGCTCTGCTGCAACATGATCCTGAAAAATGGTTGATTCCAGAGCAAGGTTGTGTTGCCGAAATGCTGGAATTGGTCGATAAATGCGATCGGGGTTTTAAATATCATCTTGACCGTTATAAATACCCGAATCGTTATGAAAATACTGATGCAATTGTTCATCGAACAGAAGGTTATTTATATCTGGAATTACTCAACTCACGGTTAAGGGAGACCAGATATTTGTTTGGGAATCGTGTGGCTTTGGCAGATAGGGCGATCGCCCCTTTTGTTCGTCAATTTGCTCATACCGATATTGAGTGGTTTAATCAACAGTCTTTGCCAGACTTACAGTCTTGGTTAACCGAGTTTGTAGACTCCGAAATTTACACTAGGATTATGTCTAAATATCCGAAATGGGAATCTGGTAATGAATGCCTTGTTTTCCCTTAACCCAAGTGTATTCTACGTGAGTAACTGGCACTATATCCTCTATCTACATCGACATGGAAACTAAACCACCTCTACCACCTTTTACCTTAGAAACAGCTAAAACAAAAGTTCAAGCCGCAGAAGATGCTTGGAATAGTCGCGATCCAGAACGAGTAGCCTTGGCTTACACCGAAGATTCACAGTGGCGAAATCGCGCCGAATTTTTCAGTGGAAGAGCAGAAATCAAAGCTTTCTTAAAACGCAAATGGGCAAAAGAATTAGACTATCGTTTGAAAAAAGAACTATGGAGTTTTACAGACAATCGGATTTCTGTGCGTTTTGAATATGAGTGGCATGATGATTCTGGCTACTGGTATCGCGCCTATGGTAACGAACAGTGGGAATTTGCCGAAAATGGGTTGATGCGAAGACGTGAAGCTAGTATTAATGATGTGCTAATTCAAGAGTCTGACCGTAAGTTTAAATGGGAACGCCCATGATTCGTCCTCTAAAAACTGTGTTAAAAGTATGAGAAAACCGCAAACAGTAAAATCTCTGGAAGAATTAGGACGTATCCAACTTTCAAAGAGTTTTTTTATGCGTGAGTTTCTGTATTCTGAAATCTCACAAATTGAAAGCATTCCTAATATTCCAGACGATCCAGATTTAGCAATTGCCGCAGGGAGAAATCTGTGCGAAAAAGTGCTTGAGCCAATTCAAGATGCACTCGGTCGAATCAGCGTCCGTTCGTCTTTCCGTGCTAGTGCTGTCAATCAAATAGGTGCGGAAAATAAAAATCAATATAGTTGCGCCAGTAATGAGTATAATTATGCAGGGCACATCTGGGATGTCAGAGATCAGAATGGGTATATGGGTGCAACTGCCTGTGTGGTTGTGACTTCTTTTATTCCTTATTACCATCAGACAGAAGATTGGACAGCATTAGCTTGGTGGATTCACGATCGAATTGATGCGTATTCAGAAATGACTTTTTTTCCAAAATACGCAGCTTTCAACATTACCTGGCATGAGAATCCAGAGCGTCAAAAAGTGATTTACAGCTATGTAAAAAATCCACATACTCAAAAGAAGAGTGGGTATTTAACAAAGACTGGAATGGAAAACTTTTCCGGCTCACATGAGCAGTTTTATCAAGAGTTTATTCGGCAGTTGCACCAGCCACCTAACCAGGGCTTGTAGCAGAACGGATGTTGGCGCTATCAGTTATGATACAAAGTGCAAGTCCGTCCGCTGAAGCCCAAGCTGTTAGGCAACTTATTCACAGGATGAGTCAAGGATAAAGGTGCGTCGCTTTCTACAATCAGCAATTTCCATTGAATATCCGGCGGCGACGCACCCTACAAAGCTACTTCGTGTCCTTCGCGTCTTCGCGGTTCAATAATACTAAAGTCCTGAGATAATTATGAAGTAATTCACTCCCGCCAACAGCATGAGTATTGACCAATTAAACACCGACTATGGCATTGCCGGCCACCTCACCTTCGCCACCGGAAACGGTGGTTTTCCGATGATTCACATCGACAATGGCCAAGCCAAAGCCTTGATTTCTGTGTATTCTGGCCAAGTGCTCTCCTTCCAACCAGCCACCGAAACCACAGATTTGATGTTCCTCAGCGACAAAGCCTACTATGCGGAGGGGAAAGCCATCAAAGGCGGTGTACCCATCTGTTGGCCTTGGTTTGGCCCCGATCCCGAAGGTTTGGGGCGTCCAGCCCATGGGTTTGTGCGGAATCGCCTCTGGAATGTGGTAGCCACCAGCACTACTCCAGAGGGCGCAACTCAAGTGATTTTGGGGCTTAAGGATACTGAGGAAACTAGGGCGATGTGGCCCCAAGCCTTTGAATTGACGATCGCAATTACCGTCGGAACCACTCTCACGGTAGAATTAATTACCCGCAATTTAGGGGACAAAGCCTTTCCCCTCAGCCAAGCTTTCCACACCTATTTCCAAGTAGGAGATATCAACCTCGTGCAGGTTTTGGGATTGGAAAATACCCAGTATCTTGATAAAGCCGATGGTGGTGTGGAAAAAACTCAAGTGGGTGGAGTGGTAGCAACTGGTGAAGTCGATCGCATTTATCTCGATGTTACCAATGAATTAGTCATTGACGATAGCGCCCTGAATCGTCGTATTCGCATTAAATCCTCTGGTAGCAAATCTGCTGTAGTGTGGAATCCCTGGGTGAAAATATCTGCAAGTATGGCCGACCTTGATGATAGCGATTATCAGCGTTTAATCTGCGTGGAAACGACTAATGCGGCGACGGATATTGTCGAAGTTCCTGCTCATGGTGAGTTCCGATTGCAGGCAATTTACAGCGTTGAGCGCGACTAAGGAATGAGAGCTTAATCTCAGCGGTGATAGGGCTACAATTCCCTGGGTTGGATTGAAAAACTCTGTCACCGTGACGACGAAGAATGTCTTACCTTCAGAGATATTGTTATAATGAGATATTGAGGAGAAGTTATGGGTAAATCAACAGCTAAATCATTTAAGGTTGGATCGGAATGATTTAACCGCAGAGAGCGCAGAGAACACAGAGTCAGAAAAGAGAGAGATGAATAATTCCAATGCCAATGGATTTGATATAATATCGGAATATACGGACTGGCAAAGTACCGAGTGGCAAAATTTTGCATTAATCCAACTTTTCGGCGAAGATGATGAGATTGAATATTATTTAGAAGATGCTGAAGAAATCTATCAACCATGAAACTAGGTGATATTGCACGCCGAGGCCAGAAACCGGGTTTCTTCCCAGATATTTAGTTGAGAATCTTAGATTTTTCACAGAAACCCGGTTTCTTTGGTACTTATGTCAATCCTAATACTCTCAAATGCAATAAATGTAACATTTTTAAATAAAGATTTGCTGTAAAATAAGGTGTTTCCAAAATATTACCATCAATGGTTATGCAAAACTATAACTGGAAAAAGCTCCAAAATGGCTCAGATATTCGCGGTATCGCCCTCGAAGGGGTTCCCGATGAAAAAGTTAACCTCACGCCCGAAATTGCCACAATTTTAGGTCAATCCTTTGTGAATTGGCTGGTGGGAAAAGTCCATAAACCTGCGGAAAAGTTAACGATCGCGATCGGGCGCGACAGCCGCCTATCCGGGCCCAGTTTAATGTCAGCAGTCATGGCCGGAATCACCTCTGTTGGTAGCCAAGTATACGATTTTGACATGGCATCAACTCCGGCGATGTTTATGAGTACCATTACTCCTGGTTTTGATTGCGAGGGGGCAATTATGCTCACGGCTAGCCATTTGCCTTTTAATCGCAACGGCTTAAAGTTTTTCACCGCCAATGGGGGTTTACAAAAAAAAGATATTACAGATATCTTAGCATTAGCTGAAAGTAATAACTTTGAACTAGCCACGGTTCCAGGTAGCATTGGCAAACATGATTTTATCTCGGTTTATGCTAACCAATTTGTGACTAAAATTCGCGAATCAGTTAATCATCCAGATAATTTTCAGCAGCCATTAAATGGATTAAAGATTGTTGTGGATGCGGGTAATGGTGCGGGTGGATTCTATGTGGATAAAGTTTTAAAACCTTTAGGTGCTGATACCACAGGGAGTCAGTTTCTGGAACCAGATGGCACTTTTCCCAATCATGTGCCAAATCCTGAAGATAAACAGGCAATGCAGTCAATTTGTCAAGCGGTAATTGCTAATCAAGCTGATTTTGGGATTATTTTTGATACGGATGTCGATCGCAGTGCGGCCGTCGATGGAGGCGGCAAGGAACTCAATCGCAATCGCTTAATTGCCTTGATTTCGGCGATCGTCTTACAAGAACACCCTGGTTCCACCGTTGTCACCGATTCCATTACTTCCGATGGCTTAACGCAATTCATCGAACAGGATTTAAAAGGAATTCACCATCGCTTTAAAAGAGGCTACAAAAATGTGATTGATGAATCGATTCGTCTCAAT
The DNA here is from genome assembly GCF_041354475.1 of Microcoleus sp. Taxonomy (NCBI): domain Bacteria; kingdom Bacillati; phylum Cyanobacteriota; class Cyanophyceae; order Oscillatoriales; family Microcoleaceae; genus Microcoleus; species Microcoleus sp. The sequence continues at coordinate 53,172 of NZ_JBGJZU010000016.1, read as the reverse complement.
CAAAGCGGACAGGAATCTTGGCTGGCTATTGAAACTTCTGGCCATGGAGCTTTGAAGGAAAATTACTTTCTGGATGATGGTGCTTATTTGGTTAGTAAATTATTGATTGAATTGGCTAAATCCCAGCTCCAAAATAAGTCATTGCCAGCTTTAATTGCCAATTTACAAGAACCGGAAGAAAGTGCCGAGTTTCGGATTAAAATTAATGTGGATGATTTTAGGAATCTGGGCGATCGCGTTATTGAACAACTGCAAGAATTTGCATCAACTCAAGCCGACTGGAAAATCGTTCCCAATAACTATGAAGGGCTGCGGATTTCCTGCACATCACCTCACGAATCTGGCTGGTTTCTGTTACGTTTATCTCTGCACGATCCGGTGATGCCTTTGAATGTTGAGTCTAACGTCCAAGGTGGTGTCCGTCGCATAGTCGATCGGCTTTTAGTTTTTTTCCAAACAACAGAATCTCTTGATTTTTCTACACTGTTGAAGTAGAAACTCACTCCTAACGCCTCCGTGGAGGGGAACCCACCCCTAACCCCTCCCTGGAGGGGAACTAGATCTAATCTACCTCTTCCTCATCGGGGAACCCACCCCTAACCCCTCCCTGGAGGGGAACTGGATCTAATCTACCTCTTCCTCATCGGGGAACTGGCTCTTGCTCCCCTCTTGAGAGGGGCTGGGGGTGTGTCTTCTTGAGGGGAACTGGATCTAATCTACCTCTTCCTCATCGGGGAACTGCCTCTTGCTCCCCTCTTGAGAGGGGCTGGGGGTGTGTCTTCTTGAGAGGGGCTGGATCTACCTCTTCCTCATCGGGGAACCCACCCCTAACCCCTCCCTGGAGGGGAACTGGATCTAATCTACCTCCTCCTCATCGGGGAACTGCCTCTTGCTCCCCTCTTGAGAGGGGCTGGGGGTGTGTCTTCTTGAGAGGGGCTGGATCTACCTCCTCCTGATCGGGGAACCCACCCCTAACCCCTCCCTGGAGGGGAACTGGATCTAATCTACCTCTTCCTCATCGGGGAACTGGCTCTTGCTCCCCTCTTGAGAGGGGCTGGGGGTGTGTCTTCTTGAGAGGGGCTGGATCTACCTCCTCCTGATCGGGGAACCCACCCCTAACCCCTCCCTGGAGGGGAACTGGATCTACCTCCTCCTAATCGGGGAACTGGCTCTTGCTCCCCTCTTGAGAGGGGCTGGGGGTGTGTCCTCGGCTTTTGAGGGGGATTGGGCTGTATCCATTCTGCAAAACCCAAGCCTGAATCACCTCTAAAACACCTTCAACCTGATGCTTTGCATCCTCCTCTGTAAACCGTAAAAATCTCACGCCTAGCGATTCTAAGCGAGCTTGTCGTTCTCGATCGCGCTTTTGTGCTTCCTCACTGTCATGAGAATATCCATCAATCTCGATCGCCAGCATTAATTGTTTGCAATAAAAGTCTACAATAAATTCATCGATAGGCCGTTGGCGATCGAAGTCATAGCCCATCATTTGTTTGCCTTTGATGTATTTCCAAAGACTGATTTCGCCTGGACTCATATTGTTGCGAAGCTGGCGGGCAAGTTCCTTAAGTTTGGGGTTATAGGGGATGATGTTGTATTTCATCAATTCCAAGACTGGTCATTGTAATTTATTTTATGATAAACCTCCCCTAGGGAATGGAGCATGATGGCTCTCTCCCAAACCACAAGATTATTAATAATATCTGAGCGCGCCTGCGATTTACCAAATCGTGGCACAATAAGTTTCAGACTATTGGCAAATCGAATCCAACCAGGAATTTAATTATGTGGCGTGTAAGCATTAACTGCTCAGCAGCAAGCTGGGATATCCATTCTAAGGCATTCAAGGCGATCGCTGAAAAATATCCGGGAACACCTCTTTCTTCAAAAAAAATGAAAGGTGACGGCCAACGCATCATGGAATATCAAATTGAAAACGTCAATGACGCAGAGGATTTTATGGAAGAATGTTTTACCTTAGATGGTTTTACTGCTACTTTTGAATCCCTATAGAGACGAGGAATATGTCATCTAACAGTGGAGAGTCTAGCAGTAAAATCCCTAAGACTAAATCTGCTAATCAAACTAATAGAGATGTGGACATTGCAGTCAAGCTCGCTCTCCTGATTTTGCTGCTAACTATCTTATCGAGGTTTTTTGCGATCGTCAATGCTGGCGAACGAGGGGTACTCATGCACTTGTACTTGGCAGTATAAATCCAGCGGCTAGAGTCTTTTTTATGATGGCGCGCCACGGTTTATTTCACTCTTCATGAGGTAGGACCCATTCCTCTAACAGAACTCCCCACGTTGCTGTGACGATGTGTACGTTTATGACATTTTTGGTTCCGGCTGTAATGTCTTTGTTTAATATCAAGCTGTTTGATTGCATGGGTTATTTAGGAGCAATTTATAGCTATGGATTTTTAACTGTTTACGTCTTAATTTCGCTCGCCGCACCAGTTTACCTGCACAAAATTGGTAAATTGCGCCTGCAAGATATCGTATTTTCAGTCGTAGCGATCGCATTTATGATGATTCCTGTGGTGGGCAGTGTTGGCATTCCCGGTAGCACTATGTTCCCACCTCCAGAAGCTCCTTATGATAAGTTTCCTTACTTGTTCTTGATGTACTTAGTTGCTACTTGCGGATGGTTTGTGTTGCAGCGGCTGCGTTCTCCTGAACTGGCGGGATCGATGCGGCATAGAGTGGATGCAATTCACTCCAAATTCGACAGCGAAGGAAATGCTATTTACGGCAGTTCTAAGTTGAATCCACTCCCCATTGACAGTGATAGTTTTGATTAGCAGTTCAAAACCCAAAAAAAGCACCTTCGGATTACGAGAATGCTCTTTATTTTCTGGGGGCTGGCCAAATAACAGAACACAAATGGGATTGTGATGGAATTTATCTACCCAGCGATGTCAAAGCCACCGATTTAAGTGTGGGCGATCGAGTTGCACAAGCATTGACCGGCCGCGTAGCTGTTAAAATAGTTGACGGAACTCAATTTGTAGCGACAGCTAATCCCCAGACGGCGGCTATTGAATTTAACGTTCCTACTGCTAAATTTTTCCAGCCTGGGGATGCGAATTGGTTTGTTCCTGACGTGACTCAGGCTTACCAAGAAATTGGGTCTAAAGCCCCGTCCTTCTAGGACGGCTTTAATTAATTATCAACTTTTGTTAAGTGTTTTCTTGAACTTTCTTGCATTGTGTTCATTGTAGAGTAAAATAACTATACTACAGGTAGAATAACCGCCGATACACATGAGACACCACGCTCAAACGACTGGTCGGAAAACAATAATGGTTAGTGGGTGGCGAACACCACGAAAAACATAGCTGGGCTAACTAATGTAAGCCAAAATCAGAGACCAAACTTTTTATTTCTAAAATGTACTGTGGGGCACACAGAAACAAGAGAAGCAATTCTCGAAAGCTTGGGGAGACAAACCCTCTGAGGCTATCTAAATTAAGCTCGATATTTGGTTCTTTTGAACGGATACCTGGTTTAAACACTGCCGCAAGGATAGATAGTTTTAAGGTATGTCGCAGAACCAAGAATCCCCTCGCCTTCAGGCAGGGGAGTGTCAAATAGATACCCAATTACCCAACGCACCTACTGAGGAAAATGATTGATTGGGCTGTAGTTGAAACGCCCTCGGCTTTGTAAAAACAGGTAAGTAGAAGGAAGAAGTAACCCCCCCTAGCCCCAGGGCGGTTTCATTCTCCAAAAAACCAGGGCTTTGTAGGGGTAGTGGATGGTGCGTGCCTACCCCCCCCACCGACAATTTTCCGTCATTTCAGGCATTGGGGCAACCGGGCGTGGGATTGCCCCTACAAAGAATGAAACAGCCCTGCTTGCACGAGTAGTAAAGTTTTTTACCCCACCCCAACCCGGACCTTATTAAGGTCCGGGAGTAAGAAATGCACAAATGATACGAGGGTTGCTATATTTGCAGTCACGATTAAAAGGTTGAGCCATGCTATTAAAGTTCACATCCACAAAAGTAAATACAGAAAAGACTAAGCGACCAAATCCGTCGCGGGTGCGGGATCACTTGGCAAACGAGCGCACTTATTTAGCATGGATGCGGACAGCAATATCGCTGATGGGTTTTGGCGTAGTTATCGTGCGCCTTCGCGCCTTCCATCCTCCTATGCTCCCAACTCCCGGTAATGGCTGGAAGTTGGGTTTGCTTTTTTCGGCAGTGGGTTTGCTGACGGTGCTATTCTCAACTAAGCACTACTTCGGTGTCCGCCACGATATCGATTATGATACCTATGAACCTACCGATCGCTGGGTAATTCTGTTTAGCCTCGCGATCGCCATCCTAGGGGCGGGAGTAATCTATTATATATTCACAGTTCCTGCCAGTTCATTTGGTTTGATGACAGCAGAATAATGGTGCGTTTTCATATAAAAGTTGATTTGTAGGGTGCGTTGCTACAACCTGTTAAATTGAACTGCCAAATTTTCCAGGGCGACGCACCTGATTTACCAAAAAAAGGCTAGATAGTGGGCACCGATGACAGTAGATGAGGAGAAACTAAAACAGCAAAATCTGTCGCGGGCGATCGATCTTTCTGCCAATGAACGCACTTTTTTAGCATGGATGCGGGCAGCGATCGCACTTATGGGTTTTGGCGTCGTCATCGTCCGACTGCGCGTTATCCAACTCCCCCTACAGCACCGTCACACGATGGGGTGGAAATTGGGCTTAATCTTCTCTCTAGTAGGTTTGGCGACAGTCTTAATCTCAACCAAGCACTACTTCACCGTTCGCCACCAAATTGACCACGATACCTACGAGCCACCAGACGGCATGATCTTATTTTTCAGTTTTGCCCTCAGCTTATTGGGAATAGGAGTAATTTATGTGATTTTGGCCTCAGCCCAGGGTTCAGTCACTGTTCCCATCCCCGATTAAGCGCACAGCAGTTAACAGACAACGGCTATTATTGAGTGTAAATACCTAAACTTTCCTCGATTTCGAGAAAGTCCAGTAACTCGATCGAGTTACTGGACATATTCTCGGTTTTAATGATAAACTACGGTAGATCGATCGAGTTATGAAGATTTTGACGTGAAAAATGCTAAAAAAGTCAGTGAAGAGTCCCAGATTTCAGCACAGTCAGCAAGCGAGAAGTTACCCGAAGCTAAGCGAGACGGCTTGAAAAAAGGCTGGTTGAAAAAACTCAGAGGCGGATTGCTTCTAGTAATTGGATATTTGCTATCACCGCTGTGTTGGTGGAACGATTTATTTTTCAATCTGCCCATTGCTTATGCCTTTGGGTATCTCTGTAGCTTGCTTTCCCCAGATTTACTATTTCCTTGCTCAATTGTCGGCTACTGGCTGTCCAATATTGCTGGAATTCTGTTGATGCAGCTAGGGAGTGTAGAGGTTTTTACAGACAAACCCAAGGAAAAAAACCTCAAAAAAGAGTTATTGACCGGTTTCATCTCATCAACCGCCTTCACTCTTGTGATTGTGGGATTGATTCATTTTAATGTTCTCGATACTCCCGACCTATTTTCCACCCAGCAGTCGATCGACCTTTTGGGGAGCTAACCGTGAACTACTTATTACTATCATTTTTCAGTTTTTTCGTGGGAATTATCGTTGGTTTGACCGGAGTAGGAGGAGCTTCACTCATTACGCCGATGTTGATTTGTGTCTTTCAAGTTCCGGCATCGATTGCTGTGAGTTCAGATGTCGTAGCAGCCACATTTATGAAAGTTGTTGGTGGCTTCAAACACTGGCAACAACAAACCCTGGACTTGCAAGTAGTTAAATGGTTGGCTTTAGGAAGCGTGCCTGGTTCCCTGGGTGGTGTGTGGATATTACACTGCATCAAAGGGAGCGGCACTGAGAACTTAGATTACATCTTGTTGCACTGTCTGGGAATGGCGATCGCCCTAGTTGTCATGTTAGCAATCTCCCAATTATCGCTCAAAATCCTTCTCCCTAATTTGAAATTACCACAGCCGCCAGAATGGGACTTAAATACTAATTATGGCCGTATTTGTACTGTGATTGCTGGAGCAATTTTAGGCTCCATAGTGGGAATCACTAGCGTCTCTTCCGGTTCGATGTTTGCATTGTTATTGATTACTTTTTTCCGCCTAGATTCTTCAAAATTGGTGGGTACAGATATTTCTCAGGCGGCTATTTTGTTGATGTTTACTTCTCTAGGACACCTCAGCCTGGGAACAGTAGACTGGAGTTTAGTATTGCCAATTTGGTTGGGTTCGGTGCCGGGAGTTTTAGTAGGGGCTAAATTCTGCCAAATTATGCCTCAACGCCCGCTTAAGTTGGTGATTTATGGAATGTTGGCAATGGCGAGTTGGAAGTTGTATCAAGTCTGAAAAGTAGGGTAATTTCAGGAGTATTGCTGTCAACAAATATGCGCTTTCGGTGCAGTCCGGCAAGGGTTCAAACCCCTGCCTCAAAGCTGAAGTCCTCTGAAGAGGACTATTAACTCATTAGTCCTCTTCAGAGGACTTTCGCTTTGAGCCAGGGAATTAATTCCCTGGCGGTCTTTCGGGTTAAGCTGATATCAATGTCGCAGGAGGGACGATCGCCCTACTGCGGATTAATTGCTAATTAATGCTTCGAGTTCGCTGACTGTCGGTAATTCTAAATCTTTGAACAGCACTGTACTAAGGTAGCGTTCGCCAAAAGAAGGCTGCACAAAAACTATCAATTTTCCAGCATTTTCGGGACGCTTGCCGATTTCAATGGCTGCAAATAAAGCTGCGCCTGCGGAGATTCCTGACAATAATCCTTCTTCTCTCGCTAGCCGACGACTGTAGGCGATCGCATCTTCATCGCTAACAGTAATTATTTCATCAATTAACTCTGGTTTCAAGACTTCCGGGATGAATCCTGCACCAATTCCTTGAATTTTGTGGGCACCAGATTTGCCTCCAGAAAGCACGGGGCTGTTTGTCGGTTCTACTGCGATCGCCCTAAAACTCGGCTTGCGCTGTTTAATTACTTCAGCAACTCCCGTAATCGTACCGCCGGTGCCAACTCCAGCCACTAAAAAGTCTATTTTACCGTCAGTATCGGCCCAAATTTCCTCCGCCGTAGTTTCCCGGTGAATTTTCGGATTAGCGGGGTTGCGAAACTGCTGCAACAAAAAAGCACCCGGAGTTTCTTCTGCAATTTCTTCGGCGCGGGCGATCGCGCTTAACATCCCTTCATGTCCCGGAGTTAATTCTAACTGAGCACCGTAAGCCTTTAACATCGATCGGCGCTCTAAACTCATCGTATCCGGCATTGTCAAAATCAATTTGTAACCCTTAGCCGCCGCCACCATTGCCAAAGCAATTCCAGTATTGCCCGAAGTCGGTTCCACTAAAATAGTTTTCCCCGGTGCAATTAATCCCGCCTCTTCTGCCGCCTGAATCATGCTCGCCCCGATGCGATCTTTCACCGAAGCAGCCGGATTCATCCCTTCCAATTTTACCGCAATTTGAGCAACTACTCCTTCGGCTTGGGGAATTTTATTGAGCTGAACTAAAGGAGTTCTACCAATTATTTCTGTAACATCCTTAGCAATTTTCATGGCTTAATTTATCTCCACTTAAATGTAGTACATGGGATTGACTTGTTTGCGAGCGTCCCGCTGTTGGCACAAATCCTGCAAAGTGTATTTGCCCAAAACTGTCAGAGATGCTGCTGTGACTTCCTGCCAGATTTCTCGTACCGCAGTCTTTTCTACTGTTGCGGATTCTAAAACTTTTTGAACCTTGCTGCTACTGTCGCCTTCTAAAGCTGAGAACACCTCTAGCAAAGTAATTTGCCAGGGTTCTTTTGCCAGCAAATAACCGCCTTTAGCGCCCCGCAGACTTTGCACGAAACCCGCACGTCGCAGCACGGTCAGAATTTGGTCTAGATAGCGTTCCGGTATCTCTTGAGCAGCAGCAATTTCGCTCACCGTGAGGGGGGAGTCCTTGGGGTAGGGCGTTGCAAGTTCCAAGAGCGCTAACAGGGCATATTCCACTCTAGAAGATCGTTCCACATTTGCTACTCGTGTTTCAGTTTTAAATCTGCTATTCAATAATATACTGTTTTCCGATATGTGTATAGTGGTATTTTTTGGGGTTTTGATGAAAAAATCGCTTGAGCTAGTACCTAGCTAGCGATATGGCAACTGCCAAGGCTGTTAAGGCGGTTTGGTCAATAAGTAACCTGTCGCTACCAGAGTTAAGACAATGCCACAAGTTAAAACACTCAAAGAAGGCCAAAATCTTTGAGGATTTATGTATTACCGCGTGACCAGATTTTGAGTAAGATGCAACGGTGGATTTAGATAGAATAAGCAGGAAAAGTCATCGCGTGTTTGGGTTTGACATAAACCCTTTGATTTCGCACTAACTGTAGTTGATCGAAGCGCTCGCGGCTGACGTAAGCTGTCACAATTTGACCCGATTCTAATAGCAATTCAGTTTGAATTTCGCGTCCCAGATGAATGATGCGGCTGACTTTTGCTTCCGCAAAACCGGACTCCGGCTGAGTGTTAATTAGCACATCATGGGGACGCAAAAATACTACTTGAGAATGAGCAGCTCCATGGTTAGATAGTTCTTCAGCATTTCTGTTAAACAGCCCGATCGCATTCGGCAACACATTAACAGGCCCAATAAAACTCATCACAAAAGCCGTTGCCGGTTTGTCATAAATTTGAGCAGGAGTGCCAACTTGTTCCACTCTACCTTTGTTCATCACTACAATTTCATCGGCTACTTCCATCGCTTCTTCTTGATCGTGAGTCACAAAAACTGTAGTGATATTCACTTCTTTGTGGAGTTGGTGCAGCCACGATCGCAATTCTTTGCGAACTTTAGCATCCAACGCTCCGAAAGGTTCATCTAATAGCAGCACTTTCGGCTGAACTGCTAGAGCTCTGGCTAAGGCCACCCGCTGTCGTTGGCCTCCCGAAAGCTGGGAAGGGTAGCGATCGCCCAAACCACCCAACTGCACTAACTCCAAAAGTTCCTCAACCCGTTTGTTAATTGTGTCTTTAGGAACTTTGCGAATTTCCATCGCAAAAGCAATATTTTTTCGGATCGTCATGTGCTTAAACAAAGCGTAATGCTGAAACACAAAACCGATATTCCGTTCCTGCACCGACTGCTGAGTAGCATTTTCACCGATCAAATAAATGTTACCGCTATCTGGGGGTTCAAGTCCCGCGATCATCCTCAGCAAAGTCGATTTCCCGGAACCCGAAGGGCCCAACAGCGCCACTAGAGAGCCGTTTTTAATTTCCAAACTCACGCTGTCAATGGCATGAAACGACCCAAAGTGCTTGGATACGTTCTCAATTGTAATGCTCATAACCTTTAACTCCTGTTCGTTGACCGATTTTATGTACTATACATTAAATACGGTTGTCTGTCATGGTCGTAACTTTTTTTTAGGAATTGACATTTTTATTAACTCCAGTTAGTATATACAGTTACAGTAGTATATAGTAAACTCTATCTCTTGTTCGGAGAAATTCCTGACTCTAGATCTGTAACTGTCAGGAATATATAGCAGCCACATTCTCGGCGGTTAGGACGCTCTTAATCGCGGAAACCATTGCTCGGAATTCCTTCTTCCTTCTTGCTTCTTCCTTCCGCCTGCTATACTCCACTGCTGGTGCTGCCCAAGTCTAAATTCTGGAATAATTCGCTATGACGATTGGTTCATCTTCCTCTGAGTACCTTTGCAATCTGAGAAAATATCAGTTTTCCCGGCGGGTTCACTTGCCCAACCAAAAAAATGCTCTCTGGCAAATTGAAACTGGGGTAGTGCGAACTATGACGTGGCTAGAAGATTCCACAATCGTCACTTTGGGTTTGTGGGGGCCTGGAGATGTGGTGGGCAAACCGCTCTCAAAATGCGATCCTTATCAAATTGAATGTCTGACCAAAGTCGAGGCAACTTTATTATCAGTCGATCGCGGACTAAATAGAGATGTTCTACTGTATCACCTTCAGCAAGCGGAAGATTTGGCCCTAATTCGAGCGGGTAAAAGAGTGGAATTAATGCTTTATCAACTATTAACTTGGTTGGCTAAAAAATTTGGTTCGGAAGTAGACCAAGGACATCTAATCGATCTGGGTTTAACCCATCAAGACATAGCCGAACTGCTAGGCATCACTCGCGTAACAGTCACTCGTGCCCTTGGTAATTTTGAGCAGCAAGGTTTAATTCAGCGTCTGTCGATTCATCGGATTATTTTGCAAGATTCACAGGTGTGGCACTACGAAATTTGAAAAAATGAGCTGACTGCGATATTCTGAAGCAATTGATGATGACTACTTATGAGAAGATTGGCTGCAAGTGAGGTCGCAAATCAACAGCGATGAAATTCATCTGTGGCGAGGCAAATAAGCTGTTTTTGGTATATCATTGGATTGCAAAAGTGCGATTGCCTAACTGTAATATGCAGGCGATCGCATCACAAACCTATTCAGGGTTGGCTCTCTTGGATTTGTGGTAGTAACTGTATCGAAAAGTACAAAATTTTGGTGATGAAATCGCTGAAATCCTTACCCTGAGACACATAATATTAAATCCGGTAGCATCTGAATTATTAAGATCTCTATTTTCTCCCTCTGTGTCCTCTGTGTTCTCTGCGGTTAAATCATTCAAATGCAACCAGAAACGATATAAGCTATATCAATCATCGGATACCAGGAGAGCCGCTTTGCGATCGCCTACATCTCTCGACGGAACACTCTAATAGCTTCCCCAGTATCAGTTTCCGCCATCAAAATGCAGCGTTTGAACAAATCGAGATTCAGGTTACTAAGTCCGGGTAGCTGACTGCGATCGCTCTTTTCATAGCTACAGTCTTGGAGATGATATATTTTCAGCAATCCATCTTCCCAAAACCAAACCTCTGGAACACCCAAAGCTTTATAGCGCTCTAACTTACTGATTCCTCCACTGGTAAAGACAACTTCGATCGACAAATCTGGAATCTGTTTTACACTCCCAATGCAGTAGGATTCATCTGCTTGTACAGAGACAACTCCCGATCTTTCCTGCGTCATTGCCCCTGTGGGCTTGAAGAAAATTCCCTGTTCGACGAGAAACGTAGTCAATAAGTAACCGATAACATGAGCAAAAGCTTCGTGGTCTTCTCCAGGCATCAGAATCTCGATCGTCCCATCATAGTAAAATAGTCGCACTCCAGGGGAGCCTTCAAAGCCTTTTTGGATAAATTTAAACCGTTCCCACATTCCATGATGAACAATTCGCTGATCTGTGGTTTTGCTAAGTAGTGGAGGCATCGCGCTCAGATCCAGTCTAGAATTTATCTTAATTGTAGCTCATATTTAACAATTAAACCGCAGATGAACACAGATATAATTTGATCTGCGTTCATCCGCGTTCATCTGCCTACATCTGCGATCGCAAAAACACCCCTAGGAATCAGCCCGCAACTTATCCAAAACAGTCCGATCTTCCAAAGTAGAAGTATCTCCAGTCACCTCCAAACCAGCAGCCAAAGAACGCAACAAACGCCGCATAATCTTCCCGCTACGAGTCTTGGGCAAAGCATCAGTAAATCGAATTTCTCCCGGACGGGCGATCGCCAGTAAATCAACCAAGGTTATCAATCTGGGTAAAGCAACTTATCTTCAACTTTTAAATTCCTAATTTGTTCGCGAATCACATCGGTTTTTGTTCTACCGCTGTTCGCGCAATAAGCTTCTAGGCGAAGCATTTCTACTTCAGGCAGTCTGATGGTTAGAACTTTAACATTTTTACTCATACTGCAATTATACTAAAAAATGCAGTACAATTCTAGCATAGAAATGCGCCTTGGCAGAATGTTGCCGCACCATGCCAAGACGACTTCCCCGAAGTTGAAGGTCCAACAAAGGAGCTACTTAATTATGATTCAAGATCCTGAAAAAGAACCAGAACGCTGGGATGAGCCGATTTTAGCCGATAATCTCAAGCAAGCGAAACAGGAGTGCCAAAAACGAGCCGATCGCTACCAGGTTGAATTAGAATCTGTAACTCAACCTCGAAAAGTCGAAAATCGCCCTCAAGTGTACCGTTGCAACTACAAGGAGAAAGAATAATGGCTGTTTTGGAGTGCGTCAAACCGGGTGCTCAACTCGGTCAAATAATTCTTGCCGTCGATTTGACAGTTGCCGGCGCGATCGATCGCATCTTAGCAACAATTCAAGACTTAGGATATGACCCAGAAATCCGTCATATCAAATACCCGTCAGGAGTTCACGTCTTAGCAATTCTCAAAGACGAACAGCATTCTCAAGCAGTCGATGATGATTACTTGTTAGAAGAATGGCTGCAAGTCAGGTCGCAAATTAACCCGGATGCCGTTCATTTATGGCGCGGTAAATAAGCTGTTTTTGCTAGATCGGTGAATCGGGAAACGTAAAAGAGCGATCGCCTAACCTAACTTTAGTATGCAGGCGATCGCTGCACCCACACTCAAATATTACTTGCGATCGACGATCGATGCTCGATCGCAAGCAATAAAAGCTTAAATCTTTCATACATAAGCTGTAACTAAGCAACTGCATAACCCGTATGAGGTCTGACATCTGCTGGATGAAATCCTAAAACAATCGAATCCTTGGGAATTCCAGCAGCTACAAGTTCTTTAGTCACGCCGTATTCTGTCTCATCTCGCTGTACCCAAATCTTATTGTCAATAATATCTATATGAACCAAACAGCCGTGAATTCGTTTGGCTTTATCCCATCCTAAAGTAACTAGCAGGTAACTGTCTGAGTTGTCATCAAACACGGCTTTACAAATTATATCGCCGTGAGAGTAAGGAATTTTTGTATAGGGTTCCAGGACTATTTTAATCGTAGTTCTGAAGTTAGCTAAAGTATCCATTTTACGATCGCCTCTTGATTTGGATCGAATACAATCAGCTTGAGATTTTCATCTTCGATCATTAATTGACCGATCGGTTCTTCAAATAGAGATTCATAAGTAATATCGCGAACAGCCAGATAAAACGTATGTTCTGGATAAGTTCTTTGAAGAACAGACCGATAAATAGTAAATTGTCCGATCGCATCTCTCAAGTCCTGCATTTCTGAATCGCTGACAAAGCTTTTGACTTCCACAGCAATTTTCTGTTCTCCTCGTTCTGCTGCTAGCACCTGTTTTGCTCCCAGATCCACATACATATCTTTTTTACCCCATTTCAGATGGAGAGGATCGTGAGTAATTATCCAGCCATCATTGAGGAGAGATTTTTTGACTGTATTGTGGTAGAGGTCTAAAGCGGGCATAAAACAAAACGAGCAAAATAAGACTTCATGGTTATATGATAGCAAATTATCATGCAATTATCTTAAACTCTAACTAAACCGCAGATGAACACAGATGTAAATCTTATCTGCGTTCATCCGCGTTCATCTGCCTACATCTGCGGTTAAACACCCCTATAAATCAGCCCGCAATTTATCCGAAGCCGTTTTATTTCAGAAGTAGTGTTGTGGCCTATTGAGAGCTATACTCACCAAATGTTGTCACATACCCCTTAACAGTAACTCCCAGATCTAATTCCTCGTGATGAATCAGTAGGTTAGATAATTGGGCAATCAAAAATTCAATCTCGCGACGGTTCTCAAAGGAGAGAAAAATACTGCTACCTTCACCCTTAATAATCACAGTTGGAATATCGCTGTCGTCTAACTGTGAATCAATATCTGGGATTATTTGTCTGATTTGTTCTTCAGTCCACATCTGACTCATTCCTCTATCTCCCGTTCAAAAATACAGCGGTATGACTTACCACTTTTATTGAGAATGACACCGCAGAAAGTGCAGCGCCCGTCGCCTCTTAATTCATTATACTCTGCCAACTCACGGCAGCGACGAATAGCAGCAGATTGCGGTTTATGAGGTACGCGGGGCGGGGCGATCCATGCCATAAGCCATTAGCCCGACTCCAGATAGTACATCATATTGCTGACAACCACTGTAACATATTGCTCCTGGCCCGGTGCCGACTTATACGTGATGCGTTATGGCAGGTCTTAGGATCGCTTGAGAAAGGGAAATATTATCACCGATGTTTATCATTTTGATTAAAAGATCGGATACATCTGAATAAGATACAGCATCTTCGCGTTCAAAGTTGCTATTTCTCATATTGCATGGAACTATAACATGGGATTGCATATTATATTGCGAAATATCTTGATTCAAACATTCTGAATATCTAATAATTGCTGCTTTAGAAGCAGCATAAATGCTGTAAAACTTGTTGCCTGGTTCACCAGCAAGTCCAGATGTTGAAGAAATGAAAAATATCTTTCCCTGCTTACGTTTACACATCTTTGCAATGAATATTTTTGAAAGATAGACGGCTCCCTTAAAGGTTGTATCAATCTCAATATCTATACCTGCGTGTGGAATATCAGCAATGGTAACTCCACCTGTGCAGGCAGACGCATTATTGATAAGGATATCAATATGACCAAACTTTTCCAGACATGAATTTATAGCGGTTTCGCATTGAGTGTAACTAGATATATCAAGAGAATGCCACATGATTTGGTCATTGTTCTTTGTTTTGGCACTATCAGGAATGTTCCTGGCAGTTGCAAATACTTTAAAACCACTTGCTAACAAGTGTCCACAAATATGTTCGCCTAACCCCTTTGATGCGCCAGTAAGAAATACGACTCTATTTTCAGACATGATAATAACCTCTAGATTTTGACCTTTTTTTAAAAAATTGATGGAATCTGATGCTCCCACCCGTTCCAGTCACCCTCATAATCACCCCATTTATCAGTAATAGTATATGCTATTTCATTCGGCAAAATTGAATTATTAAATTTCTGGAATGAAGCATATACCCATTTTTGATAAGATGGCACAGTATGTATTGTGAGAGAGCCAGACTTAAATTCATCTAAAGCAACCTGCATCAAATTTAATGTTAATAAATTGAGGAGCGTTGCCCATTCGTGAATTTTATGCTTCTCAGTAAGTCCACTATCTTCTTTTCTAAGATTAAGTTCACAAAGCTTCCGAATTTGTTCATAGTTTATAATACGGCAGATTTCAGCGAAAGGTTCAAGAGACGGGTCGAAAGTTACACCTTCTGACGGTGATATCGTTGAGCTTGTCGATCCAGACAACTTAGTTTTATTAGAAAGTGGCCTCATTTGGCTATTTGGTGCCCAATCTGATTCAAAGGCATAGCTAAAATAAAGTGTCTGGCCTAAATAGATAAAATTCTCTTCATTATATAGATCGGCCAACCTAGAAATGTTTTCTTGTAAGCTCTGTATAGTTGCTGTTTTGTTAAAGAGAATAAATGATAAATTACAAAATATCTGATTTTCTCGCAATTTTCTAATTGCATTTATAGCAGTGGCACTGGTTTGTCCTTTTCGCATCCCTTTTAAATCATCATCATGCAATGATTCTATGCCTAATAAGATTGATTTAATACCCGCACCTGCCAGTAATTCGTAGTTACCAAATCTCTCCAATGTATCGGCTCGATTATAGATCATTATTTCAACTTGTCCATGAAATTGCTCTCGTAATCGTGTCAATAAATTTATTACCTCCGGATAATGTTCTCGATCTGCGCCAATAAATTCAGCATCATAGAACCAGAACTTATTTATTCCATTATCGAGGTATTGTTGAATATCGCTAACTACGAGATTAGCAGGGCGGCGAGTAAATTTATTAACATAATTTGTGCCGTGATTGATGAAGCAAAACTTGCAACTATAGTGGCATCCACGGGTAGTTTCTATTGTTGCCTTAAAAAATTTGCGTCTAATTCCGAGGTCATTGATGTACTTCAAGCCATAAGGATAATGTGTTAAGTCTGAACTAAAATTAGGCCCATCGGCTGGCAGTCCGAGTTCTTTCGCAATAGTTCGCTCGTCGTGCAGAATAACTGCTGTTCGTTCAGGATATGGACTTGTCCAATATTGAAGTTTGCCAGTTTGACCATAAAAAATCACCCTTGCTTCTGTTTTTGAAAGAAGATGTTGTGAAATTTTAAGAGCATATTTCCAATGAAGCCCTGTACCACGAACACATAATATGTAAGCACGGGCTCCAAATTCGATTAAAGTATCTACGTTTACAGAACGATCGAGGTGAAAATCAAAAACTTCAAAAGCGGCACCTACACTATCTAAATATCCTGCCAATGAAGATGCAATGGGCTCTTCACGAACATCGAGCAGATTATATACGGACAAATAGGGTACACGGACAATTGCGATCGTTTGTTTATTCATAGTTTTCATAGTAGGTTATATACATGAAGAGAAAGGGGAGAATCATGTGCGTCTGCATCAAGACCAGACTTCTTTAATTGAACAGAGCAAGCATCAACAGAGCTAATGTCAAAGAGTCTATTAAATGATAACTTTTCTAAAATGTCTGATTGAAATGTATCTGCCAATATGGGACTGTTAGTTTTTGTGTCGCACTCCTTTAAACCAAACGCCAGAAGATAAGAATCCACGAGTTCGCAACTTCGCTCTCTTAATTCTTTAAGACCTGCTTCATCCGCAAACTTTAGGATATCAGCCTTTGTATGGAGATGTTCTCTGGAAGTAAATATGTACTCATCAACTAAATTATCTTTGGCAATGGTGATTCTGACATCCATATCCACAATTTTTTGATCTGAGTCCACTATTTCAGTTTTATAGGGCCAAATGCACTCTATTTTACCTAAAGGCGTTTCTAGGATACGCTTATAAATACTGAGTTCGTCCCATCTTCCACCAATATATAACTGATTTTCAATATTTGCATCTTTATGGATTTCCACAAAGAATACGCCATTTGTATCGAGAGATTTTGCGGCTTGGTTAAATAAGTTAGCCGCATATTCTTTGTCAACTAATACAATTGAGTATCTTGGAATAAATATCAAATCTGCATTGACAATTTGCTCTAAACCAATGATTGCATCAGCGCACAGATAGTTGCCGTTAAAACCTCTATTACAAGCAACTTTTTCCATTTCATGAGAATTGTCAATTGCTACAACTTTTCCATTCCAACCACCATTCAGAAGATGAGTGCCATGATATGCTGGTCCAGCAAAAAGT
The DNA here is from genome assembly GCF_041354475.1 of Microcoleus sp. Classification (NCBI taxonomy): domain Bacteria; kingdom Bacillati; phylum Cyanobacteriota; class Cyanophyceae; order Oscillatoriales; family Microcoleaceae; genus Microcoleus; species Microcoleus sp. The sequence goes on along the minus strand of NZ_JBGJZU010000016.1, from coordinate 36,061 downwards.
TCGACAAAGAGACCAGTTGACGGAAGCGTAAACGCTCTAAGACGGTTTAGCTCTTCTATAAAATTCCGGTCATCGGCTATTAATCCATAAAGTTCAGCATAATTAAAATATAATTCATGTGACATATCTTATGTTACTCCTCTGCTTTCACTGATTACTACTCTGCTTTCACTGTTATTTCGCTTTACGCAAATTACTTTCTATGGTTCTTTTGATTTCCTGATAAGCCAGATGTGGCTGACTCTCCGTTGATAAGAACAACTCACCATGATCTTCCATAATAGCCATATCAATTTCGTCTTGAGATTTAAAATAACTCACTAAACTATCCCCAAGTTTTGACTCGCCGTACCTCATTGGTGGAACTGCAATTTTATGGGAAAACGTGGGATTACGAGTGAATTGACGACTCGCGTGTGTGTGCAAAATTGCACTAACATTGAGCATTTTTGAATATATTACAGAAGCTTCTACACTATCTGATGAAGGAAGGAAATTCCCTGAGTATGCCAGCAAATTGGATGACTCATCGTAAAAATGAACATAGGCTATGCGACTTAAATCAATATTAGTCTTACTCGTTTTCGTGCAGGTAATAAAAAAACCTTCTCCATGTGGGCATCTTAAAGAGATAAAACCATCAGTCTCAGCCCGATGAAAAAGACTATTTTTCCCAACTAAGGCACTTACCTTCCCAAAAAAATCTCTAATATCTTTGGTGAAAATCTTTTCTATATTTTTGCTAATACATTTTGGCTCATATTTAATCCTAACAGAATCACAAATAGCATTGTCTACTAACTTATCAAGAGATGGTATATACTTGTCTCCATGCTGTGTAGGGAGAAGAAAATTAATTTGACTATAATTCTTTTTCATTTTTTCTACAGTCGGACTTGCAGAGTCAAAAGACTGTTTAGATGAATAAGACATTGCAATCGTAGCAGAAGTAAAACTCTTGATGACATCCATATAGTCGAATGTCGTTGATTCTGGATCATCTAATCCATCAACAACGATTAGATGCCGCAAGACATAATTTGAATTAGATTTAACTAAAGTATCAATATCTTCGCCATAAGTAAAGCCATATTTATTTGATGCTAATAATATCTCTTGCGAAAGTTCTGGATATATTCTATGTTTATCAATAAGGCAAACAAGCACATCATTTTTTGTTAAAGGATAATTGTATTGATATGACTTCAATTCGGGCTGCATCAAATTGGGCTGCATCAAAAGAATCCTCAATCGTTTTCAACCAACCATAGGTAATTTATAATTCATAATTTAACGCGTGTCTAGCCTAACCAAGTTACATAAAGTAGCTATTTTGAAAGCATCTTTAAGTTACAAAAAGTTACCTCTTTCGACTAAAGTTATCAAAAGTCACATTTAGTTATGCTATAGTAGTAAAATGCACTTACGCCCTCAGCTAATCTATGAAAGTTGAAAATGGCATAGCCTTTCTTGATGATCTGGTTTATACCAAAACCGGAAAACGCTTAAACAGTTTGCAAAAAGCTATTTTACGCGGTACTTGGCAAAATCTAAAATATCCCGAAATTGCTAAGACTGAAATCAGATCGGCAAAATATGTTAAAGGTGTAGGCTTTAAATTATGGAATCTTCTATCAGAGATGTTAGGAGAAGAGATGAATCAATCCAATTTTCGCGCAGTTATGGAAAAAACTAAATTAGCTATTGACTTATCAAATTCTGCCACAGACTTTGCACAGGTTAATAATATTATTAATAATTATCATAGTTGTTTCCCTATTTTGAATTTTCCCAATGGAACACAAACTGAAACCCCAAATCAGGATATACACAGGCAGGATGCCTGTGCTACAAATAAAAAAGATTTAAGCGAAATGCCTAATCTTTCTACATTCTATGGGCGCAATCAAGAATTAACTACATTACAAAAATGGATTCTTCAAGAAAAATGCCGCTTAGTGACAATATTAGGTATATCTGGTATTGGGAAAACTGCGATCGCTATCAAATTAATCCAACAAATTGCCGATAAATTTGATTATATATTTTGGTGCAGCTTACGCAATAAACCTAGTCTGGATATAATTGAAACAAACTTATTATCATTTATTTATGAAAATGTCAATACAAATAATAAGCCATCGCTCATCCTAGACTCCTTGCGAAAACATAGCTGTTTAATCATTTTAGATGATGTGCAGATGCTTTTTAAGACTGGAGAATTAGCGGGTAAATATGAATCTGGATATGAAGAATATGCCTCACTATTTAAACAAATAGGAGAATCTGATCGTAATAGTTGCCTTGTCTTACTGAGTGGAGAAAAACCCTTAGAAATTGCCGATTTAGAAACAGAAAATCAAGGGTGTAAATCCTTACAATTAGCTGGCTTAGAAGTAGATGCAGCTTGGGAAATCCTCAAAGAGCAAGGTTTAGACAATCAGGAAAAATGGCAAGATATGATTAATCAATATAGCGGTAATCCTTTATGGTTAAAAATGGTTGCTAGAATTATTCAAGATTTAGGATTGACAGATTTATGGCAACAGGGAAGCACGTTTTTATTTGCGGATTTGGAATATAAATTAAATCAGCAGTTTAAGCGGTTATCAGCAATTGAGAAAAAGGTGATATCAACTATGGCTAATCTGGGCGATCGCATTACCATTACCCAAATCTTAGCATATATACCCCAATCAGAATTATTCAATGCTTTACCATCTTTATTAAGGCGTTCATATATAGAGAAAAATGTAGATAATGGAGAAACATTTTTTACTATACAACCTGTGATTAAGGAATATGTCAAACAACAATTAGCGAAGTGAGAATTAGAATTACAGCAGATTACAGGTTTATGAGGTACACTAAAGTTGGGAGTTTACAAACTCACGGTACGATCACCCGCAGTTTGTGTACGATCGCCTAACTATGAGAAAGGTGCAAGATTTCAATTATACCGAACAATTAAACCGCAGATGAACACAGATGTAAATCTTATCTGCGTTCATCCGCGTTCATCTGCCTACATCTGCGATCGCAAAAATACTCTTAGGCACCACCCCGCAACTTATCTAAAACAGTCCGATCTTCCAAAGTCGAGGTATCCCCCGTCACCTCCAAATCAGCAGCCAAAGAACGCAACAAACGCCGCATAATCTTCCCGCTGCGAGTCTTCGGTAAAGCATCAGTAAAGCGAATTTCGCCCGGACGCGCGATCGCGCCAATTTCCTTCACAACGTGCTGCTTCAATTCCTTAGCCAATTCATCGCTAGGCTGCTGCGAATTATCCAGCGTCACAAACGCCACTATTTCCTCACCCTTAATATCGTCCGGTTTACCCACAACCGCAGCCTCCGCCACCGCAGGATGAGATACCAAAGCTGATTCAACTTCCATCGTACCGAGTCGATGTCCGGCAACATTAATTACATCATCAACCCGGCCCATTACCCAGAAATAACCGTCTTTGTCTTTGTGCGCGCCGTCCCCTGCAAAGTACACGAATTCGCCATCTTTTGGGTGCAAATACTCCCAATAAGTACGACGGAAGCGATCGGCATCATTGTAAAGAGTCCGCATCATTCCCGGCCAAGGATGTTTCACAACTAAATAACCACCACTTTCATTAGTTACCGGTTCGCCATCTTGGTTAACAACATCGGCAATAATTCCGGGGAAAGGAAGGGTTGCAGAACCTGGTTTTGTGGGGATTGCACCGGGCAAAGCGGTAATCATAATTCCGCCAGTTTCTGTTTGCCACCAAGTATCGACGATCGGACAATTCGATTTCCCAATTACCCGCTGATACCACATCCAAGCTTCAGGATTAATCGGTTCGCCGACAGTTCCCAACAACCGCAAAGATGACAAATCTCTGGCATTTGGCAAGTGTTCGCCCATTTTCATAAACGTGCGAATTGCGGTTGGTGCAGTGTAGAAAACAGTGACACCATATTTTTCAATGACATCCCAAAAACAGCCTGGATTTGAAGGGCGAGGAGCACCTTCATACATGACAGTTGTGGCACCGTTGGACAGCGGCCCGTAGACTATGTAACTGTGTCCAGTAATCCAGCCGACATCAGCAGTACACCAGTAAACATCAGTATCTTGGAGGTCAAATATCCACTTGGTTGTCATGTGGCTATAAAGGTTATAACCGCCCGTTGTATGGACGACACCTTTGGGTTTGCCGGTACTTCCAGAAGTGTAAAGAATGAATAGCATATCTTCGCTATCCATCGGTTCGGCTGGGCAATTTGCCGATGCACCTTTTTGCAAATCGTGCCACCAATGATCGCGCCCGGATTCCATGTGAATTTGCTGTTTGGTGCGCTGTACTACGAGAACGTTGGTAACGCTGGGTGCAGCATCATTTGCTAATGCTTTGTCTACTTGTACTTTGAGGCCAACTGCTGCATCTTTGCGGAAGCCGCCGTCAGCGGTGATGACGAGTTTGGCTTGGCCGTCGTTGAGTCGATCGCGCAAAGCTTCAGCACTAAACCCGCCAAACACCACACTGTGTACTGCACCGATTCTGGCACAGGCTAACATGGCGATCGCAGCTTCGGGAATCATGGGCATATAGATACCGACGCGATCGCCTTTTTCCACTCCCAAATCCTTGATTACGTTAGCCATTTGGCAAACTTCGCGGTGGAGTTGGGCGTAGGTGAGGGTGCGGGAGTCTCCGGGTTCCCCTTCCCAAATCAGGGCGGCTTTATTTTTGCGCCAAGTTGTTAAATGTCTGTCTAGACAATTGTAAGAAATGTTAATTTTACCATTGACAAACCATTTAGCAAAAGGTGGCTGCCAGTCGAGTACGGCATCCCACTTTTGGAACCAATCTAGTTCCTGTGTGGCGAGTTCGGCCCAGAATGCTTGGGGGTCGGCTTTGGCTTTGTCGTAGAGGGCTTGGTACTCTTCTAGGCTTTTGATGTGAGCTTTTTCGGAGAATTCAGCAGGCGGCTGAAACAGGCGTTTTTCATGCAGAATTGATTCGATCGTATCTTGTGACATCGTTCTTAACTTTAATTTTGGTTAGTCTTTTTAGCTATTGTGTGCATAAGTTGGCACAAAAGTATGTTTATTTTCCTTAAGACTTTGGAGAATTTGGTAAGTGTTGGGAATGTGTGAGAAATTATGGTAGCGGTAAATGCTCAATTTTATCTTGGTACTCATCATCAAATGATCCTTGATAAATCAAAATTAGCTCGTCAATATTTTGACCAATACTCAGCTTGGAATTCAGGATAAATATTCCTGGAATATGGCGATTTTGTTCTAGATGATCTGTTAAATGAACGGGCATTGAGCGACGGTTGTTGGTAACAAGAATGAAATTGTGGATTTCGCACCAAATAAGAATTTCTGGATCGAGAGTGCCTTTGGAAGGTGCTGTTAGTTCTCCCACTGCTAGAACAACCAGATCGGGATTGCGCCTCCGAATTTGGTTAACATATGCAGGATCGACATTTTCATCAAACAGATACTGGATTGCCATCAGCTTTTCTCATTACATCTCTTGCTGCTCTTAGTTTGCGGATTTTTTCATACACTGGACGAGGATTGCGACGTTGTTCTTCTTGCATTCTTTCGCTCCATTCCAGCCCTTCAGTTATGTATTTACCGACTGCTTCTTTGTTGTGCAGGTAGTACAAAATTGTCGCATAAACTTGTTCGAGGGTGAGAGATGTATAAATGTTGGCGATTTCTTCGGGAGTTCGAGCGCGAAACAGGTATTCATAAAGAATTGTTTCGATGCCAATGCGGGAACCTTGGAGCCGAATGTCATCAGGTCTTAGGAAGTTGAAGTAGTCTTCAAGTTGCATAGCTGGTTGATTAAGGTAAGGGTTGATCGTATTATAATACCTGAACAGAAGATCGCACAAAAGCCATGACCCAAAATTTAGGCATCTTCTTCATCTTCACCTGCACGCCGTTCGTATTCTAAAATGATGCCCGTAAGTTCATCTGCTGGAATATCAGCTTGTGCAGATTTTGTATAAACTGTCAGTAAAATAATTCCATTTTCAGTTTTGACATAATAAATCAGACGATAGCCGCCGCTTTTACCTTTTTGAATATCGCTATTTCTAACTCTCACTTTAAAAACATCGTAACCAATCCCAGATATGCGATCGCCTGGTAACTCTCCCTGTTCAAGTTGTTCGATGACTGGTTGTATATCATTACGAATACTGCGATATTTTTTGGCGAGGTTGCGTAAGTTTCTTGTAAACGTTGGTGCAGCTTCAACTTGAATCAATGGTTGCTCAGACATCATCAATTCCCTCCCATATTTGGGCAACAGGAATTGTTTTACCAGTCATTGCTTCCTGCCAAGCTTGACGAAAATCTGCTAAAATTGCTTCTTTAGATTGCTCCTCTTCATTGATTTCTGTTACTTCGGGAATTAGCACAATTACTTCTACTCTGCTATTTTGCTCTAACTTTAGTGGCTCATCAACGCACAATTGTCCTTGCTTGTCGATCGTTGCCATCACTTTAATTGCTTTCATTGTTACTCCTGGTAATCTAGAGTGTAAGAAATAGACTGATGTAAAAGGCTAGTGAAAAGTGATAATATTATATTATACCAAATCTGCCAGATCTTTTACAGGAACAGCCGATCGCACAAAAGCCATGACCCAAAATTTAGAAGCAAGTCAACTTTCGCTAAATGACGTTCGTCACCTTCTCAAACTCCAAGAGTTAGAAGGAGAGGGCTTCAGTGATTTTTTCTCTCTGGAACCTCTGACAGAATCAGAACAACAGGAACTATTGAAACTTAGAAATGACTTTCGACGATACCTATCCGCAGGAAAAATTTCAGAAGAACTCGTTAAGTTTTTAGTGCTTTCACCGTTGATGAGATTAACAGGATTTTTTGAGATTCCGATCGTGCTGACAATGGAAGATAGCATACCGATCGAAGTTGAGGATGGGGATACTTTAATTAAAGGGCGGTTGGATATTTTAGCCGTAAATCAGCCGGATGCGGAGATAGGGGCGGCGCAGTTCTGGATTTTGGTGGTGGAGGCGAAAAATAGTGCGATCGCCCCTTTGGCTGGTTTGCCACAATTACTTAGTTATACTTATAAAAGTTTGCAGCAGCAATCGTCTGTTTGGGGATTGACTACGAATGGGGAAAGTTATCGGTTTGTGAGGGTGACGCGGGGGAATCCTTGTACTTATCAGATTTTACCGGAATTGAATTTGATTGACAAAGAGCGATCGCTTTTGTTGGCGCAAGTGTTGAAAGCGATTTGCAAGTTGCAGAACGTGCAGTTACAATTAGCGTAAAATGATACAATTGGTGGCTTATCAGTTATCTTGTGAATAGGTGACGTTTTGATGAATTACCAAGTTGAGTTTAAGCCGAAAGCGGTCAAAGATTTAGAATCTTTGCCAGCAGAGGTACAAAACCGAGTTTTGACCAAGATTGAGTTAATGCAAAATAACTTGGCAGGAGATGTGAAACGCTTAACTAATTATACGCCCGAATATCGGTTGCGGGTAGGAGATTACCGAGTTTTGTTTGAAATAGAGGGAGATGTTTTGGTAATCTACCGCCTCAAACACAGAAAAGATGCTTACTCTTAAACGATTGAAGGAAATACCCATGATTCAGTTACATCCTGAGTTTATCACCAAAAATGGCAAAAAGGAATTTGCGGTGATACCTTACGAAGAATTTGAAGCACTGCAAGAATTAATTGCTGATCTAGAAGATTTGATGGATTTGAGGGCAGCGAAGGAAGAAGACGCAAATCAGCCTTCTGTGTCGCTAGCAGAGGTGAAGAGACTGTTAGGATTACAGACATAAATTTGCTGTCAATATTCTGGTAGTGTAGGGTTGTACGATCGCTCTTATTAGCCCAAGTCTTGAAAGCGATTTGCAAGTTGCAGAATGTGCAGTTGCAGTTGGCATAAATTTTGCTTCCAAAGGAATTTGCTAGGTGAAGAGAATGTTAGGATTTTAGGCATAAATCATGTACGATTTCCTCATTTTTTGGCCAAAGCCATCAAATATTTCGCGTGAATTTCTACCTCAGTTGCCAAAAACTCACTAAAGCTCTCATGGCTTTTAATAAAAGAAGTTTGATTAGTCCCTTCGCAGTATGAGTAAGTCGGGGGATCTGCGCCTTCTGATACTCTAAAAAAGCTAAATTGATAGCCCTGGTGCATCAAGAAAATAAAGGCATCCTCTGGTAAAGATTCAGCAAAGTTATTTTCCTGCAATAACTCGACAGCCCACTCTTGCAGTTGAGGTAAATGTTTAAAGAAACAGTCCGAACCCCGCAAGAATTTACCAGCACTAGACCCCATAGATAACAGGAATTCCTGATAGCATCGGGGCAGAGAAATCCCCAACTGTTGCTCGATCGCAATTACCTCATCGCAGGTACAGCCTGCGAGTTCATCTGGCTTCACGAGTTTTAGTTCTATCAGTTGCTTTTTGACTCGATCTAAATACATAGCTACTACATCCTTTAAGTTTTGCAAGACATACGCAGGATTGATGGAATTGTCAAGGTTTAAACTTTTAGAGATCCCCTTTCAAAATAGGGCTGTGCGTAAGTTATGCTTCAATACGGTTCAGTTAGTGCTAAAAAAACGATCGCACGTAGGTTGGGTGGAGGAACGAAACCCAACACAATCGCTAGAATTCTCCTTAGCTGAACCGTATTGAGTTATGCTTAGCTTACATTGTATCGTTTACCGTCAGTCTGATGTTGGGGAACCGCCTGCGAAATTGCTCTATTACGTCGCAACAGGAATCACAGGGTTCTCTTTCTGTCCATAAATTTACTCTGCCTTGAACCTCCGGTGTTTGAATATATCTCAATCCCAATTCCTCAAGTAGTTTACGTTCGCTATCATAGGCTCGTGAATGTCCGGGTGGGACTTCAAAAGTCTGAAATAATGGCTCGTCTGGTAAACTAACTGTGCCGGAACGAGTCGATCGACCGCTGATATCAAATCCGGTAACATCGGAATTATTCATCTCTCTTATCTCCCTCTGTGTTCTCTGCGTTCTCTGTGGTTAAATCATTCCGATGCAGCCGGAAACGATATGACGGCTATCAATTCGCCGCGATCGTTTTCAATCAGGAAGTCTGCAACAGCAATATTTTTATAAGCCGATACTCCTAGCTCTTCTCGAATTTGGCTAATACGATTCGCCCATTCTTCCATATGGATCTCTTTATCTTTTACAATACTTCCCCAGATTACCAAAGGGATGAGGGGACAAAGTAGGCGAAATTTATCGGTTTGTGCGGGTGACGCGGGGGAATCCTTGTACTTATCAGATTTTACCGGAATTGAATTTGATTGACAGAGAGCGATCGCTCTTGTTGGCACAAGTGTTGAAATGGATTTGCGGCGTTGCAGAATGTGCACTTGCAGTTGGCATGATGGTTGGGAATTCAGGAAGACGAACTAAGGAAATATACATGATTTAATTACTTCCTGAGTAGAGTTCCAAAAACTAAAAATTTGTGGCAATATAGATTTATACCACCATCAACTGTATCATGCTTTTAACTGAAATAGTAAATTTTTTAGGCAAACCGTACTTCCAAGCCCCTAACTGCCTAATTTATCAGATGGACTGCTTAGAAGCAATGTCAAAGCTCCCTGATGAATGCGTCAATCTTACTGTCACCAGTCCCCCCTATAACATTGGCAAAGAATACGAAAAAACACTACCACTTGATAAATATTTAAACTGGTGTGAAAGCTGGATAAGTGAAAATTATAGGCTAATCCTTCCTAACGGCGCTTTCTGGCTCAACTTGGGGTATCTATCAATTCCTAATCAAGCTAAAGCTATCCCAATTCCCTATCTACTTTGGGACAAAATTCCTTTTTACCTAATCCAAGAAGTTATCTGGCACTATGGCGCTGGGGTTGCTGGTAGTAAGTTCTTTTCACCGCGCAATGAAAAATTTCTTTGGTATGTTAAAAACCCTAAAGACTATACCTTTAATCTAGATGATGTGCGCGATCCCAATGTAAAATATCCTCATCAAAAAAAGAAGGGCAAAATTAAAGTCAATCCCCAAGGCAAAAATCCGACTGATGTTTGGGAATTCCCTAAAGTAACTTCTGGTAAAAATAGAGCATCAAAAGAGCGAACATCTCACCCCGCTCAATTTCCTAGTGCTGTTATACAGAGAATAATCAAAGCTTCATCCAACCCAAATGAAGTCATTTTAGACCCTTTTCTGGGTTCAGGAACTACAGCGGTTGTTGCTTTAGATTTGCAGCGCACTATTATCGGATTTGAGATTTGTCAGGAATACTGTGATTTAGCAGCCAACCGAATTGATGATTTTCTCAGACAAAAGCAGATTAGTAAAGCTCAATTATCTTTATTTTAAAGAGTGTAAATTTTGCTCAATAGGCAATTTCAGCAACTTATATCGCTCTACATCAGGGCTTAATTTAGCTTGCTGACCAGTGGCTGCTGTTTGCCCTTGCCAATCTTCTCGATCTATCCATCCAAATCTAACTAAATTAATATTTAGAGTTTGTGCGCCTTCCATTTTGGGATTGAATTTCTGGAAATTAACTACAAGGTAATAGCCGGACTTGTCTTTCTTCGGTTTTGCTCCTGTAGCGCTTTGTTGAGCATAACTGCGATTGCCGTAAGTGTTACGACTACTTGAAGAAGTTTTAATTTCAATTGAGAAGTGATTGTTCGGGATGTGAACAATATCTTTTTCGATGGCGGTGCGATCGCGTCGCCAAATTCCGGGGTATTTGCTGGCGAATTCTAATGGTATTAGTTCATGTAAAAAAAATCCCATAATTTGGGGAGTTGGGAATAAATCTATTCCTATTGTGTAGCCTCTGCTGGTTATGCTGGATTGAAAAATTTCATTCCAAACTTGAATAACCACCTCATAAATTTCTTGTGGATCTAGTGGGTGTAGATCTATGAGTTCTAGTGTCTTCTCGTGCCAATCCTGGACAGGAAGCCCCGTATAAGGTGATTGCATTTACTCTATTTCCTGCAATAGTTCGCTGGGCGATACTTCTAAAGCTTTTGCTAGCCGCAAAATGTTTAGTAGGGCTATGTTTCTTTCACCCCGCTCAATACCACCAATGTAGTTGCGGTGCAGTCCAGCTAGTTCTGCTAACTTTTCTTGGGAAAAGCCCTTTGATGTCCTTAGCCTGCGAACTTGCTCTCCAAATTTTTTGAGGTCTGGATTTTTTGCCACATAAGCAAGATATCGGTGACTGCACTCCAAAATCTACACACTATGAGTGTGATTTGTGATTAAATAAAAACAGCAAGCCCATAGTCAGACCAAGCAGAATTAACTTGATGCCATCACTTTAATTGCTTTCATAGTTACTTCAGCTAATCTAGGGTGTGATAAATGGAATTCAATTGCAAAAAATAGCATTCTCAATTTTATATAAAAACCAGATTGAAAAAAAGTTTAATGAAGTGCGATAACTTTATGGGAAACTAAAAAATAGTCCATAACTGGCAATAGCTGACCGCGAAGTCGTGACCCAAAACCAACCTACCAAACTGGAAGCTCATCAGCAAGTCAAATTAAAAAGTATGGAAATTGAAAAAGCTGGACACGATGCGTTAGAGCTTTTTAAGTCGGACGGCCACCAAATAGAAGCCTTGCGGGCCGCTATTAAGGCTGGGGAAAATTTAAAAACATGGATGCTAAATCATCGGGCGGTTACTACCTATCCCAGTACCAGTCCCCTCTTGGCTTTGCAGGTGATTCTCTCCAAAATTCGCGAACGCCATCAGTTTGTCGGACATCGGAGCACCGTCAGGAGTGTATGTTTTAGCCCCAATCAAGATGCGATCGCCACTGCATCACAAGACGGCACCGCCAAATTGTGGGACTTACAGGGTAATTTACTGGCAGACTATAGCGGATATAAAGGGAATTTACTCAAAGGCGAAGCAGATTTTGTGGAGTTAAAAACTCCGATTTATAGTATTTGTTTTAGTCGGGACGGGAAGTTTTTAATAACTGGTTCCCAGGATGGAAAGGTGCGGTTTTGGCCCGTGGAAACTTTGGATGACTTGTTGGTGAGGGGGAGGGAATGGCTTGGTGAGAAATTTTAACGCCTGCAATTGACGTAAATTTTAGTTTCCCAAGTTTAAGCAATGATACAAGTCAAAGACTAGCCAGACTCTTGCAAACATTTATTTATGTTCGCACTTGCCAAGCTTTGGGATCTCTCCGACTGTGAAAAATTGCTGTGACAATCACCCGACTTGATACAATCCGATAGTAAACAGCATAAGGAAAGCGACGAACCACAGATCGCCTAACATCACGATAGACAACTGGATATGATTCTGGCATCTGGCAAATTCGATTTAACGTCTCGTCCACAGAGTCCAAAAAATCGTCGCCAAGTCCTACCTGCTGGCTTTCGTACCAATTGTAAGCCTCATCGAGTTCTTCACGAACTTCTGGCCGAAACACTAGCGCATAATTCATGGGCGTCTTTTTATCGAAGCTTTAATTTGTTCCCAAGTCATTACATCATCTGGATTAGCTTCGGAATCGCTAATCCGCCGATCCAGTTCTTGTTTTTGTATTTCTGTAAGATTGGGGTAAGCTTGCTCTGCTGCGATGCTATCCCAAATTGCTTGTACGAGCCGAATTCGGTCTTCAATACTGAGCGATGTAATTTGATTCAACGTGACAGTGAGATCCATACTAATTAACCTGGAGGAAACAGTGGGCAATTGGTACACTTAAAAATATAGCAGATTTATTGCTCATATTCATTACTTTCTGTCACTTCGGGAATCAGCACAATTACTTCTACTTTGCTATTTTGCTCTAAATTTAACGGTTCATCAATGCACAATTGCCCTTGGTTGTCAATCGTTGGCATCACTTTAATTGCTTTCATAGTTAGTTACTTCAGGTAATCTACGGTGTAAGAAATAGATTGATGTCTAAGGCTAGTGCCTCGATCGCCTTTTTCAAGAATACCAAAAAGTTTAATGAAGTGCGATAACTTTATGGGAAACTAAAAAATAGTCCATAACTGGCAATAGCTGACCGCGAAGTCGTGACCCAAAACCAACCTACCAAACTAGAAGCTCATCAGCAAGTCAAATTTAAAAGTATGGAAATTGAAAAAGCTGGACACGATGCGTTAGAGCTTTTTAAGTCGGACGGCCACCAAATAGAAGCCTTGCGGGCCGCTATTAAGGCTGGGGAAAATTTAAAAACATGGATGCTAAATCATCGGGCGGTTACTACCTATCCCAGTACCAGTCCCCTCTTGGCTTTGCAGGTGATTCTCTCCAAAATTCGCGAACGCCATCAGTTTGTCGGACATCGGAGCACCGTCAGGAGTGTATGTTTTAGCCCCAATCAAGATGCGATCGCCACAGCTTCCATTGACGGTAGCGCCCAATTGTGGAACTTGCAGGGTAAGTGTTTGGTGACTTTTAGCGGACACAAAGACTGGGTAAATAGTGTTAGTTTTAGCCAGAAACAAAATGCGATCGCCACTGCATCCGATGACAAAACCGCCAAATTGTGGGACTTACAAGGCAATTGTCTAGTGACTTTCACCGGCCATAACGACTGGGTAACTAGCGTCTGTCTTAGCCCCACTGTGGCCGCGCTGGTGACGGCTTCCTATGACGGTACTGCCAAATTGTGGGACTTCCAAGGCAATTGTTTGGTGACATTCAGCGGACATCAGCAATCGGTAACAAGTGTGTGTTTTAGCCCCAAGGGAGACACCCTGGCCACTGCATCCTACGATCGCACCGCCAAACTGTGGGACTTCCGAGGCAACTGTTTGGTGACATTCAGCGGCCATGATGGGTGGGTAACTAGCTTGAGTTTTAGCCCGACAGGAAATGCGATCGCCACAGCATCCTATGACGGTACTGCCAAATTATGGGACTTAGAAGGCAACTGTTTAGTGACATTCAGCGGCCATGATAGTTGGATTACCAGCCTCAGTTTTAGCCCGACAGGAGATGCGATCGCTACCGCTTCTAACGATCGCACCGCCAAACTTTGGGACTTACAAGGCAACTGTTTAGTAACATTCAGCGGCCATGATAGTTGGATCACCAGCCTCAGTTTCAGCCCCACAGGAGATGCCCTAGCTACAGCATCCAACGATCGCACCGCCAGATTGTGGCACTTACAAGGCAACGATTTAGTGACTTGTAGCGGACATCAAAAATCAGTAAATAGCGTTAGTTGTAGTCCCTATCAAGATAGAATCGCCACAGCTTCCAATGACCGCACCGCCAAATTGTGGAACTTCCAAGGCAAATGTTTAGTAACTTTTATCGGACACAATGACTGGGTGACAAGCGTTAGTTGCAGCCCCAATCAACCTAGAATCGCCACTACTTCCAGAGACGAAACTGCAAAATTATGGAACTTCCAAGGCAAATGTTTAACGACTTTTATCGGACATTTTGACTCTGTATGGAGTGTCGGTTTTAGCCCAAAGGGAGATATAATTGCCACTGCTTCTAGAGATGCTACTGCCAAATTATGGAACTTGCGGGGCAAATGTTTGATGACTTTCACCGGACATCAAAGCTGGGTAACAAGCGTTAATTTTAGCTCAAAAGGAGATACAATTGCCACTGCTTCTAGAGACGATACTGCAAAATTGTGGAACTTTCAAGGCAAATGTTTAGCAACTTTAATCGGACACCTTGACTCTGTATGGAGTGTTTGTTTTCACCCCCATCGAGATGTCCTTGCTACTGCCTCTAATGACGGTACTGCAAAATTGTGGGATTTCTATGGCAACTGTTTGGTAACATTCACCGGACACGATGGACCTGTCTTGAGTGTCTGTTTTAGCCCCACGGGAGATACACTAGCCACTGCTTCAATTGACCACAGTGTTAAATTGTGGGACTTGCGGGGGAATTTATTGGCAGAGTATCGCGGTTATCCGGGGAATTTGAGCCACGGTGAGGCAAATTTTGTGGAGTTAAAAACTCCGATTTATAGTGTTTGTTTTAGTCGGGATGGAAAATTCTTGCTATCTGCTTCAGAGGATGGAAAAGTGCGTTTTTGGCCAGTAGAAACATTGGATGAATTGTTAGTCAGAGCTAAAAAATGGCTGGATTAGATATCCCATAAATTACCCAGATTCGCAATTATTCATCTCTCTTCTCTAACTCTGTGTCCTCTGCGCCCTCTGTGGTTCAATCCTCTAAAATCCGGTATAATCACAATTATAGGGGCGGGGCTGGTTTATATAATTAGTCAATACTTATTAAATATATCGGCGAACCACCCCCTAGGGAACGACCGATAATAAAATTATGAAACAACCGTAAACCACATAATTTATAAAATTGTTAAACATTTGTAAAATGCCCGTGACATAATATCAAAAAAAATCTAAAATAAAAGACAGCTCGACCCTAACAATGTAGGTGAGAAAATGTCTGAACTTAGACAAAATCTAATTACCAGAGATTGGGTAATCATCGCCACTGAACGGGCAAAAAGACCGGATCAATTTGCCAACCACAAAAAAACAACAGAATTTCTGCCCTCCCACCGCGCCGATTGTCCATTTTGTGTGGGAAATGAGGAAGATGGAACTTTGGAAACTTTCTGTTTGGGCGATCGCGCTGACTGGAAAGTTAGGGCAATTCGCAATAAATATCCCGCCCTTTCCCCAACCGCAGAAGGATTGAGAATTTCATCGGGAATTCATCGCCGGATGTCGGGAATGGGGATTCACGAAGTCATTGTCGAACATCCGCGACATGATTTGACGACAGCATTGTTAAGCATTGAAGAGGTTGAAAATATACTTGTAGTATATCGCCAGCGTTATTTAGAAATTAGAAAATATCCTCATATTGAAACAATTATTATCTTCAAAAATCATGGTGAAAGTGCCGGAACTTCTCTCGAACATCCTCACTCGCAGATAGCAGCTACCCCTGTTGTTCCCAGTCAGTTTCGCAGCCGGATTGATGAAACTATTAGATATTTTGATGATACGGGAGAGTGTTTGTTTTGCCGGACTTTGGAAGATGAATTAGCTGCTGGTGAAAGAGTGATTTTTGAGAGTAAACATTTTGTGGCTTTTATCCCTTATGCTGCGCTTTCACCGTTTCATATTTGGATTTTTCCCCGCCGCCATGCTTCGTCCTTTGATGATATTACCGATCCAGAGATTTCTGACTTGGCTGATACTTTGAAAACTGTACTGGCTAAGCTTTATTACGGATTGAATAATCCCGATTACAACTATAATATCCGCTCAGTGCCGACGGCGGAACAGGGTACTAAGTATTTTCACTGGTATATTGCGATTATTCCCAGGGTTTCTAAGCAAGCTGGGTTTGAGTTGGGTAGCGGAATGTTTATCAATACTGCTTTACCGGAGGAAAGTGCTGGTTTTTTGCGATCGACGATAATTCCTATCGATCCGCCCTAGCCATAAAAAAAGGGAAAGGAATCACCTATGCCCTATGCCCTATGCCCTATGCCCTATGCCCTATGCCCTATGCCCTATGCCCTATGCCTAATATCAAAATAAACCTTCAACGTACTGCCAGTAGTCGTCGCTAAAACTAGCTTTTAATATTTCTCTAATCTTGATGTCGATAGCTAATTGACTCTCACCGGGCTCGCCAGTATCGCCGATTTCCCAGCCCCCATCCGAGAAATTTTGTTGGAGATGGGAGAGTTGATGGGCAAAATTCGCCAGAAAATGATGTTCGTTTACCCATTCTGCCGGATCGGGTATTGCTGAACTAGCAAAGGTGCGATCGACTAAATTATTGTTGAAACCATTGTCAGTCTGGTTTTGCATACTTCTGTTGATCGAGAACTTGAATTCGCAGCTAATTAGTCACTCATTCTATCTTAATCTTAACGCTGAATTTCCTAGAGCGATCGCGATCGGTCCGTGGAAGTGATATATTTGGTTCTTTTTGGCGATCGCGATCGAATCTCCTTTTGACCTTCCTATGCTAAACTGTGTGGCGCTAGATTTTAATCTTAAAAAATCTTAGTTATGGCAGTTCTATTTCTTTTATGAATATTTTTTAATTAACCGCAGAGTTCGCAGAGGCCGCGGAGTAAGAGAAGGAAAAAAAAGAAAGAAGATTGCATTCGATTCTTAAATTTTCGATAACCTTAGTCGCCTAAAATTAAAAATCTCAAATCTCAATTAATTTTTCTCTTCCTTCTTCCTGATGTTGATACCCCTACCCGACGACTTAGAAAATCCTGCTAATTACCCTCGTAACCCTTGGTTTTTTTCTATCTTGCTTTTAATTGTCCTATTGTTTGGTTTAATTATGAAATCTTACCTAGACCAACCCCAACTTTTAACCGATCCATTTCTGCAACTCCCAACAGCAAACTCCGTGCGAGTTGTCTGGTTTACCGAATTTCCAGGTATTAGCAACAAAGTCATTTATGGCGAAGAATTGAATCAAAGTGCGATTGCAACTACCACCAAACTAAGTCGCACTCGCGAAGACAAAGACTCCTACATTTCAGATATTCATAAACGTGGCATTGTTGATAACAATTCAATTGTTCGCGATATCTGGCGTCATGAAGCAAAAGTTGCCAATTTAATTCCCGGTGTTACCATTCCTTATTTAGTGACCAGTGAAAGAGTAGACAACCAATCAGTCAGCAGCAAAATTTTCACCCTTTCACCAACACCAATAGTAGGGACTCCCCTCCAAATTCTCCTGACTTCCGATCATCAACTGATGCCAATGACAGCAGCAAATCTCCAAAAAGTAGCTGAAACAATTGGCAAAGTTGATGCCGTTTTCATGGCGGGCGATTTAGTTAATATAGCCGATCGCGCTTCTGAATGGTTCGATGACGTCCGCGGCCGCGCTTTCTTTCCCTGTTTGCAAGGGCGCGGCTTCTCTCAACTCGACAAAAACGGCACCCAAACAATATACACCGGCGGCGAACTGATTCAACACGCACCTTTATTTCCCGCCATTGGCAACCATGAAATTATGGGCCGATTTTCAACAGTTAGCAAACTCAACGACCAATTCAACGATCCTTTTCCGCGCGCTGCTGCCGAGAAAATCTACCAATCCCAAGCTGAAAAGTCAGCCGTAAAAGACAAAGATACTTGGCTAAAAAACCATACTTTTAATAACGATACCTATAGGGAAATTTTCACTCTTCCCGGTGACAAAAATTACTATGCTGTGACTTTTGGTGACGTGCGGCTAGTGACTTTGTATATTACGAATATCTGGCGAACTCCCAACCTAGACCCCGCTGCGAAAGGCAGATATCGGGAACGTAACGAAGATTTTAATAATTTTGAAAAATGGGGCTATGGACAGCATATTTTTGAGCCTATTGTCAAGGGTAGCCCTCAATATAATTGGCTGCAAAAAGAGTTAAATAGCCCCGAATTCCAACAAGCAAAATATAAATTTGTGATGTTTCATCACCCGCCCCATTCTCTAGGCGATAATATTGTACCTGCTTATACTGACCCAGTGCAAATAATCGATCGCGATGCAGAAGGTACAATTAAGATGATACGTTACGAGTACCCAAAAAAACAAGATTATATTATTAGAGATGTTATTCCGCTGCTAGAAAAAGCCAAAGTACAGTTAGTATTGTACGGACATTCCCACCTGTGGAATCGGTTTGTCAGTGCCAGCGGAATGCACTTTTTAGAGACTTCTAATGTTGGCAACAGTTATGGCGCTTTCTTCGGCGAAAAACGCAGATTCGTGCCACCAGCCTATGATGAAGATTACAGTGCAACAGGAGATCCCAACGGTTTAAATCCTGCGATCCCAACAATTGCGCCGCTATTAGCAGATGGCAAACAACTGCCATATATTGACAGTAATGATATTACAGTTTTCAGTATTTTTGATACCGGTGATGGTGTTGTGAGTAGCTACTATTTTGATACCAGAAAACCAGAATCAGAAGTGGTAAAATTTGACGAATTTAAGTTAAAAAGTTCATCAACCAGCCTGTAGGGGGGGGTTTAGGAGATTGTTGGTGTACGTTAGTAGTAAATTTTGATGGATTTAAATTCAAAAAATCATCGATTGTTCTCAATTAATTAAGGCTGACGCACAGCCGCTACAAAAATTTATATGTAGATGCTGTGCGTAAGTTCTATAATCACTAAATAAACTTTCTTGCTTCTGCTAAAGCTGCGTCAAACTTGAGCAATACATCCTCTTCAGTATGAATCAGTTTCTCCTGTTCCAGCAGCGGCCTGCCGAAGCGAAAAATACCATCCTGTTCTACGTGATCTACATACGGTATGGTTTCTGGATGTGGCAAAAACTTTCTACCAATGGTGTACGGCGTGTGGTAAGAAAAACTAAAATCAGGAAATTTGTCACTCTTGATTTCCAGATAATAAAGGGAATAATAATCTTTGGTTTCGCAGTAAACGCAGTCGCGACACTTATTTACCAGTTTGCGGTTTTGATAGAAAAAATCCCACTTGTCCCAATAGTAATCATCTTTCATCATTTCCTGGTGGTCGTCACAAAGTTCGAGATACAATTTGTCAGCATCGTGGGGACGATAAAAGTAGAGCATGGCGTAGGGCATTTCAATCAGTACCTTGACTGCTTGATTTTTGCGCTGATACCATTGCTGCCGATGAATTTCGTAAATTTCGTTATCTTCAATAGCTTTGGCGCTGTTAAGCTGATTTTCTTTGGCCCACCGCGAAGCCCAAACTGTCCAGTAAGCTAGCTGGAAAGTTGCAGAAATTTCAGCAGAACCTTGTTCTTCCCAGTCGGCAATAATTTTTGACCAAGCTGAACTAAAAGCTAATCGGGAGTCTGCCTTTTCTTGCTGGCTTTCTCGACTGATTGGGATGGCTGTTTTACGATTATTCTGAATCTGCCCTTTTGGTTCGTTTCGCCAACTATTGATATCGGTTTGTGAGAGAGTCAATATGAATCTTCTGTCGTGAACGGGATATTCTAAATGAATTCCTGACTTGAGGAAGGTGCGATATTCTAAAACAGGGAGTTTGCCTTGTTCAATCCATTGTTGGCGTTCTTTTGAGGAACATTTGAGCAGTTTTTCTAATTCTACTGGCTCGACGGCTAATTCACTTTTGAATGTCTCCCAAAATCTTTCTTGTTCGGCTGGGTTTACCTCCAGCACGGATACAATTGTGCTGACGAGGTGGTCTATTTTGTCTGGGCAATTGTCAGGGAGTCCTAAAAATTCGAGTAGTTGGGCTTTGAGTATGCGTCTGGAAGAGATTAGCGAGGCTAACATGAGAAGCTCCAGTAGAGTCAGAACTTGTGCCCTTGTTGAATTAGCAAGATTTGCACAAGTCTATATATCTTACGGCAATTTAAGACTCGATCGCCCGTAATTCCCACTCAAATCAGCATAAATACTCAAATTTTGTGACAAAGGTTGATCGACCCCGTAGCTAAAAGCGATAATTGCGCTGTCGCACCCACAGACTCACAGGCACTGCATGACCTGTTTTGTCCACCTTCACTTCTACCACAAAAGATTCCCGCTGTGCCCTTTGAGCTTCCCCAATCTCCTGATTGACCTTTTCCCTTTCATTTTCTGGCATATAATAAGTTTCCAAACCATATTCCATCTGCCAGCCATTATATTTACCCTGAATGGCGATTTGATTTGCGGGTAAACTCGGGGGATTTTCTAAACTAACGCGGACTGGTTTCCAAGCTTGGGGACGACCAGCATTGGTCTGGGTTTTGGGCGATTCCAAAATTACATAAAAACTGGTTCCAGACTTGACATTGTAATTCTTTGATGGTGGGCAAACAACACCGGATGGACAAGGTTGTTTGTCGCTTGGTAACTCTTTCCATCCCGGTAATTTTTGGAGATTATTTTGCTGAGAAATATCATAACTCAAAACTTGGTAATATCCGCGCATTAAATCGTAAGGGTCTACTGGTACTGTTTGCAAAACCACTGTTTTACCAGTGACAAAAGTGTAGACTGCCGAAGCTGGTACGGTGATAATTAGTCCAATTTGGAGCAATAAAGGAATCCACATTCGCCACGCGGGAATACGTTTGGCTTCCGGGGGAAGCTGAAACAAATTTGTTTCTTCTGGATTTTCAGTTAATAAGTCAATGTTGTTTGTGTTCATATTGTTGACGGTTGTTTCGGAATTATTAAACCACAGAGAACGCAGAGTCCGCAGAGGAAGAGAGAGATGAATGATTTTTATTCGTCTTTGATGGTGGCGAAGTGTCGCTCGAACCACAAACCAGCGGCAATTACACCAATGCCACACAGCACAAATACAAAAGATTTCAGCAATAATTCTGTATTGTATTCAAACAATCTGCTGATAATTTGTAAAGTTACCAATACCATCCCGCCCCAAAAACTCCGGCGGTTTCCTAGTGCTAAACCTTCTCGAATTAAACCCACCGCTAGCAGAAATAATAAAACGTTAAACAGAAAAGTTGCTAATTGGGGGAGAGGAGAAACATTGAGATGGTAAAACGGTATTAAGGCGCTGATGACGATCGCAATGGCGATCGCACCTGTGGTCAAATCCACTCCTTTTTGTTTTGGTCGGCGCAGTTCCAAACGTCCCAGATGCAGCCACTCAAACACCATCAAAGCACCCAAAACAATGACATTTGTCAAAAGACTCCAATTCAGGGGAATCTGCGAAGGAGCGGGGGAATCTTGCCACAGCCAGTGGAAGGAAAGAAAGTAAAAAAGACCAGCCAAAAATAGCAGTGCTAAACTACGGGCGGTAAGTTGAAACAGTCTGCTGTCTATATTCGGCCACATTGCATCGTCGTATCCCCACAACAAAGCGGGTGGTAGGGCACAAAAAATTGCAGCACCCCAGCTTGGATTTAACCCTTGGATGATGGAAACTTGTAGGGAAAAAATGAGGACGATCGCACCTAGGGCAAATATAGCACGCGATCGACACCAATAAGCTAGTGGTATAAACATGATACTGGCGGCGATCGGCATTTGTCGCACCAAAATTTCCAGCCAAGAAAACTCGACTTTAGAAGACCAATCTAACACAGCCAGCCAATAGCTTAAACTGACTAAAAGTGCTGACAAAACGCCCAAGGAAGTCAAGCGCAAACTGTAAGCCATTCCAAGCACGCCGATTCCCCAAGCGAGGAAAAGTCCGTAGGAAGAACCGCCAATATGAAACATCTGCGCCATCAGTGCCATATTTGCTCCTAAAATCAGAGCGCCTAATAGCAACAATCCTTCACCTAAAAGTTTGTTTCGCCCTTTGGTTAGGGGTATATTTGGATTAGAGTTTTTGCTGCGAGAAGGGGGAATTCGCCACAGATAGAAACCTGCTGCATTCACTGCGACGAATAAGCTTAATAACAGTGCAACTCTGGCTTCTCGCGACCAAACTTGCCAGTTTGCTGCTACAAACGTGATGACTCCTAGGGCTAGGAGAATGCTGCCGAGACTGATGAGAATGCCCAGGAATCGGTTGCGGGAGGCGCTTTCGAGGGTGTGGAATTGGTAGCGATCGGCAAGTTGTTGGTACAATGAAGTATCGATGAGTCCTTCTGCTTGCCAGAGTTTAGCTTGCGATCGCAATTCTCGTCGAAATTGATCTGAAATCATGGTGTATATTCCAGAGGATTTGAGCGGTGATAGCTTTCAATATGTCAGTTGTTAAGTAATTGTAGGTGGTAGGTGGGACACCTGTTGAAGTTGCACAGCAGATTTGATACGAAATCCTGTAGTTAGGAGACGGCACTGCCCATTGGTGTCAACTTAAGCCTGAAAGCCATATAAATGTAGCTCTTAGGCAAAGTCTAGATCCCCCTAAATCCCCCTTAAGAAGGGGGACTTTGAAAAGACTCTTGTCCCCCCCTTCTTAAGGGGGGCTAGGGGGGATCTGGATTTAATAGTCAAACAGCAATCTCTGACTGGATTTGAGCTTAAGTTGACACCAATGGGCACTGCCCATAGGTGTCAACTTAAGCTTGAAACCCTTGGTATTTCTTGCTTTTACCTAAGTCTAGATCCCCCTAAATCCCCACCCCCCCCTAGCCCCCCCCAAGGGGGGAAGGGGGACTTTGAAAAGACTCTTGTCCCCCCCTTCTTAAGGGGGGCTAGGGGGGATCTAAGTTTAATAGTCAAACAACCATCTGTGACTGGGTTTGAGCTTAAGTTGACACTAATGGGCACTGCCGTGTCCCTACAATTAATAAGGAATGTAATATTATGGTACAAGCTCAATCTAAAAAATTAACCTTTGATGAGTATCTTAACTACTCAGATAACACCGATAATCGCTATGAATTAATTGATGGAGAGTTAATCGCTTTGCCGCCAGAATCTGAACCTAACAATTTTATTGCCAACTATCTATTCTTCTATCTGGCTAGCAGCGGGCTAGTGCCACTTAGACTGATTAAAACTCATAATTGTGAGGTTCAAGTTGCTGTTTTGCGATCGGGAGATGCCGCCAATCGTTACCCCGATTTGATTATTTTGGAACCCGAACACATTCCGCTGACAGCAAACAGGTTAACTATTACCTTTGATATGCTACCTCCTCGGTTGGTTGTGGAGGTAGTTAGTCCGGGTAGGGTGGGTAGCGATCGGGATTACGAGCGCAAACGAGCTCAGTACGCAGCGCGGGGCATCGCAGAGTATTGGGCGATCGATCCAATTGAACAAGTAGTGACGGTTTTGCGGCTTCTGGATGGGCAATATGTTGAGGTTGGGGTATTTCGGGATGGAGAGGCGATCGTATCTCCAATGTTTCCACAGCTAAGTTTGACGGTTCAACAGATTTTAAGCGGAGAGGTTTAAGGGCGGATCGATAGCTAATTGGTTAGCATTCATCTAACCACCTACCGATTAGTGAAAATCTCCACCCTCAACCTGATTAAGGCTATGTTTCAATCCCTGATAGGGATTTAGGTTGATTGCAACCTGTAAGTTTCGCTAACAGTCACACCATTTTTAGATAGTGACGTGAGAATATCATCAACCTTACTTACTTTGCTAAATAAATCTAGGCGGGGAAAATCAAAGATCCCCGCCTATGACTTAAAAGTGCTACAGCCAGGTCAGGATAAAGATTTAACTACTTTCCAAACGCTTGCGCCAATAAATTAGAGTCTTCGGAAATATCACGCGAAAACTTTTCAACTAGACATTGAAAGAATTTATTAAAATCTTCTTCTCCTAAAGTAACGTCCTCACTTGAACCTTTAGTTAACTTAACTTGACCTGGAATACTTTTTCGGATTGTAATTGTGCTACCAGAGATGTGTAGCTTTAAATCCCACTCCTCAATCTCGAACAGGTCGTTCGGTCCTCTGTAGGTAGGTATACGGTTCCACGCCAATACCTGATTGAGGTCTATACCAATAGTATTGCCACATCGTATTTTCTCAGACATTTACTGCTCCTCATCCAATGGTGGAACGCTTTTCTTTGCCATAATTTATATCTAATCCTCTTTGTTTCTTAAGGTAGCTCAAACCATTTAACAATACATATAACACATAAACTATTTATGTGACAATTCTACACAGTAAACTCGTTTCAACCACCTATCCCGCCCCGCCCCGCGCTCCGACCGCTCCGACCGTGCCACCTTGCCACCGAAACTAATAAGCTATTTACAGTCTCTAGAACCTTCAACCCTTACAACCACCTCCGGAAACGTTTTTTCGCTTCTTTAGAATTTGGTATTAACTTACGTAATAATTCCTTAGAGTTTTTATAAACAATTTTATAATCTATATTTACTTCTATGGTTAACCCATCGCCCGTTAATTTTGTTAAATTTAAGCGTTCATTTATATACGCTATGAAAAGACACAACAACATAACAAATTGGGGAGGATAAAATGAGTCACCCGCATATTTAATTATAAGGTCTCTAAAATGCCATAAATTTACCCATTGTGCAAAAAAGTCATAGAAATTTTCAATCTCCATGTAAAGTTCGGGATACAAGTCTATAGGTCTGGCTATAAAAGTCTGACTTACGAAATAAACAGGTAAAGGATACCAGTTAATAATCCTATTTGTCGTTAAATGAAAAGTTGCTACAATTTTCGTATTGTTCCATAAAGTCAAATATTGACCCTCTTTATCTTCGCGCCACTTAATACTAATTTTATGTGGTGATTTTTTTCTTATTGTTTGATAATATGTTTTTTCGTAAAGTATTTTATCTTGGTAAACTATTCGATTATTTTTGCTTTTGCTTACTCTCCGAATACACAAATCATAATGTAATTCTATTACGAATAAATCATAATTTATTAACATATTAGAGTTAACGGCTTCTCTTACTGAGTTAGTTTCTTTTGATAATAAACTCACTGTAATATTATCATTAAAACCCATTATAAAATTATTCACTTGTCGGTATTCGTTCTCTAAATTAATATGACTTATTGATTCAACAACTTTAAAAAAAACTTCATCTAAATTATTATTGATGAAAATGTCTTTATTAAAAACAAATACATAGTAAAGAATTTTTTTTAAAATATGTTCATTAGGAGGTAAGCATAAATAACGAACTATATTTGAAAAAAATCTACAATGCCTCTCAGAAGATTTATTATGATACAAATAAAATGCCTGTTTTTTAATATTTTCTCTATTTTCGTAAAAAATATTTAACCATAATTCAATATTTATATTATATTTAATTACTAGGTTTTCGCCTATACTTCTATAGCATTCAAGCTCTGAAAGTTTAATATTTTTTAATTTTATCATCCCTAAATCAATTATTTTTTGAATTTTTATATGAAATTTTTCTAAACTTTGTTTTTTACCCTCTGAATCAAAATCATAGTCAATATATGATGAATAAATGTTAATATCTGTTCTCTTAGAACAAGGATTTTTACCACTATATTTATAATGTGAGAAATGTGGGAATTTTATTATACCTGACTTATTTAAATCACTTCCCTTTTTAAAAAATACACTTTCTTCACACTCACAACAAGTTAAAAATAAATTATCGTAAGATTGATAATTTATTACTTCGTTAGTGGCTGTAAATATTTGATTTAAGGACATCGAAAAAGCATTTTTCATAATACCGTGATTCCTTAATGATTTATAAAGTTTTTATATACGAAACGTCAAGTCACTATAATAACACATCTATATTAAATATCAACTATTGACATAAATACCTATAAAATCCCGTGAGCTATACATTTAGAAGGTTTCTGCATTTACCGACCTTGACGCAAAAAATCTAGACCGCTCCGACCTCTCCGACCGTGCCACCTTGCCAGCGCTCCGACCGTGCAGACGTGCGACTGTGCCATCGGTGCGAGTGTAGCCGTGCCAGCGCTGCGAGTGCGAGTGCAGCCGTCCGATCGCCCCGTTGCCTCAAAGTCATCCGATCGCACTGTTGAATCTGGCAATTTGAAGGGGTAACGACAGACTAAAAAAATTACCCCCTCAAAAAAACACCTATCCCTAGGCGCAAATTTTATCCATCAACCCGATTCAAATTCCAGTCGTAAGGCAAAAAAACGATCGCCCATTCATCCCCTACAGCCAGATCCGCGCCCAAATAACCACCCACATATCCAGCCGCAGAACCCGCCGCCTTCACAAAATCCTCACCGTACCACTTAAAAATCTTGCTCAAATAAAGCGTCTTTTTCCCAGCATCGTACCGCACCTTATCGGGATTGTGAATAAAACGGTTCGCCTCTATTTGCAGTTGAGTTCGCACAGCCTCTGGGAAATAAGCCCCCCGACGCAACATCGGACATCCAACCGCAGCGCAAACCAAGGCAAAATGGATGCGCGGTTCCGCAAAATCCCGGCGCAAAATTCCGTGTTCGATTTGATTGAGACTGTACTTTTTCCCCGCAATTGTATAAGTTGAACGGGTGAAAAAATCCAAAAAGCTTAGCCAGTTGGGAATTCCCAAAACTTTTGGACGAATTGACGCGATCGGATATACTTCAATAACTTGAGAAATGGCGATCGCATTATAGACATTCAGCCACAAAGCCAGACGCTCATTCCCATCAGTCACAGCAGCCAAATCCACATCTGCCAAACTTTCCAGCCACTCTCTCAAAACCTCTGCCGACTCAGCTTTCCAGCGCCCATAATTCACGCGCCCAAAATCCTCAACATAGGTGTGTAGCAAATTGTCCCAAGTCTCAAAGGCGATCGTATTTGTCATTACAATTTACTTTTTTTTAAGGACTAAAATCTTTACTACAAACCAGTTTTCTGTTTTGTCTATTGACTACTCTTTTCACCCCCTAATTAAAGGGGGCTAAGGGGCGTTCTGGGTTTCCAAACACGCCCTCATCCTATTTAATAGTACCATCAACCCAAGTCGCACCTTTGAGCTTAGCATTGTCCAAATTAGCCCCCGTCAAATCCGCACCTTGTAAATTAGCATCAGTCAAATCTGCACCTTGTAAATTAGCCTGTCGCAAAGAAGCCCCACTCAGAGAAGCCCCACTTAAATTAGCCCCACTTAAATTAGCCCCTCTCAGATTCGCCCCCCTCAAATCTGCCTCTTGCAAATCAGCATTTGCCAAATTCACCTCCGGTAAAGGAACGCTTCTCAAATCGCAACCTTGACACTGGTTAGTTTCCCGCAACTGGTTGAGTTGTTGGGGGTTAGCTGCTATCGTCGTTGTTACTAGGCCAAGCATCAATCCAAAGGAAACAGAACCCAAAATTAGAGATTTCATGGTATTAATATTCTACAATTTTAAAACATTCTCAATTTACACTTCAACTGCGATCGATATCTTCCGCAAAACTCCTATCCCAATTTTCACAGGCCATTCTGATTGTTTAATTATCATTCCCCAATCCCCATGATTAATCAAAAAAAAATCGGCGACAAACTGTTAGCAGCCATTGAAAGCAATCAAAGTTTGCTGTATTTGACCCTAGACCCCCAACCCGAAACTTTCCCAGATACACTGTCCATAACCACAGATTTCTTGGCAAAAGCTAAATGGGCGATCGACCAAACAGCAGACTTAATTAGTGCGTGCAAAATCACCCTAGGTTTTTACCAAACTCTCGGCATTCCCGGCTGGGAACTACTGCAACAAATATTAGCAATTATTCCTCCTCACATTCCCGTAATTTTAGATGCCAAACACTGCGATTTAAACACCAGCACCGTATTTGCCAAAACCGTATTTGAAGACTGGCAAGTTGACGCTGTTACTTTGAGTCCCTATGCAGGATTCGACCAAGTAGCGCCCTTTTTATTATATCCAAACAAAACTGTTTTTGTCCTTTGTGCCACTGCCAATCCCACCGCCGCCGCTTTACAAGAATACCCAACACCAGAAAATCCTTTGTACCTGCAATTAGTCCGAGTTTCTCAGACTTGGGGAACCCCTGAAAAACTCGGTTTACAAGTAGGAGTAATGCCGGATATGTTAGCGCGGATTCGCCAAGCCGCTCCCGAACGCCTAATTTTAGTTGAAGGAGACATCCCAGAACAAAATGACTTGACAGAACAAAACGACCTTGCAGAATTGCTGGCGGCTGGTTTAAGCAAGAATGGTGAAGGTTTATTGCTACCAATACCTGCCAGTTTATTCGCGGAGTCAAATCCCCGCGAAGCAGTGCAAAAATTGCGGGATAATATTAACGAACATCGGCTAAGGGCGATCGCAGGTAGTCCTACTTGCGAATTATGGCTACCGGATGTTTGCTTTTTACAGCCAGAACCTCACCGGGATTTAATTTTGCAACTTTATGATATTGGCTGCGTAGTTTTTGGCGACCACGTACAAGCATCAGGAGCAGTATTTCCATATTACATTGACTTGCGAAAAATCATCTCAATTCCGCAAATTTTTCACCAAATAGTCAGCGCCTATGCAGAAATTCTCAAAGGCTTAAAATTCGATCGCATTGCGGGAATCCCCTATGGTTCCTTACCCACAGCCACGGGTTTAGCTTTGCGGATGGAACGGCCCATGATTTTTCCCCGTAAGGAAGTGAAAACTTACGGTGCGGGAAAGTTAATTGAGGGGCATTTCCAGGCGGGAGAAACTATTGTGGTAGTTGATGATATTTTGATTAGTGGCAAGAGTGTGATGGAAGGGGCTGCTAAGTTAAAATCTGCTGGGTTGAAGGTGGAAGATATTGTGGTTTTGATTGACCACGAACAGGGAGTAAAAGATAAATTGCTGGTGAATGGTTATCGAGCCCATTCTGTGTTAGCGCTTTCGGAAATTGCTCAGATTTTGTATCAAGCAAATCGGATTGATACGGAGCAATTTCATCTTTTGACTGCGGAACATTAAACCCCAATTCCTGTAGGGGCGGGCGCATAGGTGTCAACTTAAGCTCAAATCCAGTCAGAGATTGCTGTTTGACTCTTAAATCCAGATCCCCCCTAGCCCCCCTTAAGAAGGGGGGGACAAGAGTCCGATCAAAGTCCCCCTTCCCCCCTTGGGGGGGGCTAGGGGGGGGTGGGGATTTAGGGGGATCTGGACTATGGTAAAAACGACATTTATCAAGGCTTTCAGGCTTAAGTTGACACTAATGGGGCGGGCGATGCCCCTACCAGATTATTCGATCGACTTTACAAAACTTCCATCAAAGCATCGCTCATCGCCCGACAACCAACAAGTTTCATGCCTTCCGACATGATATCACCAGTGCGATAACCTCGGTCCAAAACTTCCACAACTGCTTGCTCAATCTTATTAGCAGCTTCCGGTTGGTTCAATCCATAGCGTAACATCATTGCTGCACTCAAAACTTGCGCGATCGGGTTTGCTTTGTCTTGTCCAGCAATATCTGGTGCAGAACCGTGCACTGGTTCAAAAACTCCCGGCCCTGTTGCGCCCAAACTAGCAGAAGGCAGCATTCCAATACTACCAGTTAACATTGCGGCCGCATCAGAAAGAATGTCGCCGAATAGATTCCCCGTGACAATCGTATCGAACTGTTTTGGCCAGCGGATTAACTGCATTGCTGCATTGTCAACGTAGAGGTGAGAAAGTTCCACATCAGGGTATTCTGAAGAAAGGGCAATTATGCGATCGCGCCACAGTTGCGAAACATCCAAAACATTCGCTTTATCCACGGAACACAGCCTTTTGCCACGCTTCATCGCCGTCTCAAAAGCTACTCGCCCGATTCGATCGATCTCTGACTCGGTATAAGCCATGGTATTGACACCGCGTTTTTCCCCAGTTTCCGTTTTAAAAATACCCTTCGGCTTCCCAAAATAAATGCCCCCAGTCAATTCGCGGATCACCATAATATCCACGCCTTCGACAACTTCCTTTTTCAAAGAAGAAGCATCAACTAATTGAGGTAAAATAGTCGCGGGACGCAAATTAGCAAACAAACCTAATCCGGCACGCAGCCCTAAAAGTCCCGTTTCTGGCCGTTGTTCGCGGGGTAAATTATCCCACTTATAACCGCCGATGGCTGCTAATAATATAGCATCGCTGTTGCGGCAAATTTCTAGGGTTTCATCTGGTAGTGGATTGCCTGTTTCATCTATAGCAGCACCTCCCATTAAAGCTTCTTGAAAATCAAAGCCGATGTCGAATTGTTTGCCGACAATTTTTAGGACATCTACTGCTACAGCGATAATTTCAGGACCGATTCCGTCTCCGGGTAAAAGAGTGATGCGGTAGTTTTGTGTCATAGCTACTAAGTTGATAAATTTTGCGAACTTATGATTATATCAGGACAAGTTACCTAAAACTTGAGAAAGTTGTTTGTAGTAAAAAGGTTTATAATTACTTAAATCATTGCTTTTTATTGCATTTTCTTGCTTCCTGCTTCCTTCTTCCTTCTTGCTTCGGCTATAGTTCGATCGCACGTACAGCAATTTGGAAGGAGTCTCTCCGTGACAGCAGGCGAAGATACACCAATATCAGAACAGATTGATTCCAAGGACTTTTCCTGGCCTTTTTGGCCCCTAGTCCCCATCTATCCCTACAGCAGGCGGCGGACAATCCGCAAGGAAATCGTTAAGGACACAATCTGGACTTTTGACCAACTTCAGGGCATTTTCTACGTCGTTGTCCCGATTCGGATGACGGTGATTAAACTCGAACCCGAAGGCCTTCTCGTCTACGCCCCCGTGGCACCTACTCCTGAATGTATCCGCTTGCTCAACGAGTTGGTGGCAGAACATGGTGAGGTTAAGTATATCCTGCTGACAACTATTTCCGGCATCGAACACAAGGTTTTTGTCGGCCCCTTTGCTAGGTGTTTTCCCACCGCCCTGGTGTTTGTCGCCCCGCAGCATTGGAGTTTTCCGCTGAATTTACCCCTGAGTTGGCTGGGTTTTCCCGCAAAACGCACCTTTGTACTTTCCCCTGACAGCAGCAAAGCGCCTTTTGCCGATCAATTTGATTTGGCGATTCTTGGTCCGATCGACCTTCGCTTAGGTTGGTTTGCGGAAGTGGCGCTATTTCACAGGCGATCGCGCACGCTGATGGTAACAGATTCTGTGGTTTCGATCCCTGAAAATCCACCGGCGATCGTTCAACTCGACTCTTATCCCTTGTTATTTCATGCCAAGGACAGCCCCTCGGAACCCGTGGCAGAAACTCAGGCAAATCGGCGCAAAGGGTGGCAGAGAATAGCTCTATTTGCCATGTATTTTCGTCCTAGCGTGTTGGAAGTGCCATCGTGGTCATCTGTATTAGCGGGAGCCATCAAAGCCCATGAACGTTCTGCCAAAGCCTATTTCGGCTTGTTTCCCTTCAGGTGGCAAGCGGATTGGAGGCGATCGTTTGAGGCCTTGCGGGGAGGAGG
The DNA here is from genome assembly GCF_041354475.1 of Microcoleus sp. NCBI lineage: Bacteria > Bacillati > Cyanobacteriota > Cyanophyceae > Oscillatoriales > Microcoleaceae > Microcoleus > Microcoleus sp. The sequence goes on along the minus strand of NZ_JBGJZU010000016.1, from coordinate 4,259 downwards.
GCGATTGTTTGTCGCACCGATTTTGCAAGCTTTGATTCTCAATCGCGCACCCCAGGAAACCCTCGATTGGGTCCATCAAGTGGCGAGTTGGGATTTTGAAAGAGTGATACCCTGTCACTTTGATTGTCCCGTCGCCGCCAATTCCCGTGAATTTCGGCAAGCATTTTCTTTTCTGGAAAAACACTCTGATGTCAACCTTTTGCCAGAAGCAGATTTTCAATTACTTAGGGATATTGATGCAGGTTTAAATAAAATTGGTATTGTCCCGCCAGCTAAGGAGAAAGTTTAGCAATTATTGCCAAAGTCAAAATTATGTATACGTTGCTATCGACTTAAGATATTATGAAGTTATATTATAAAGTCGGCATGGGGCATCGGCACGACTCTAAATGGACAAAGAGGGAAGGTAAGACTGCCTCGGCAGCACATCCCCGTCAACTGTCAAGAGTCACCGCCCTCACAGAGCGGTGAGTATGTCAATAATAAGTAACAGAACTGGACGATGAGAGAGCTGTAACCGTTATGGGCCGTGTAGGAGTATTGCTATTAAACTTGGGCGGACCCGATAAAATCGAGGATGTCCGCCCTTTCCTGTTCAACTTGTTCGCTGACCCGGAAATTATTCGCCTGCCGTTTCCCTGGTTGCAGAAACCACTCGCCTGGTTGATTTCAACCCTGCGTTTTCAGAAATCCCAGGCAAACTACCGCCAAATCGGGGGCGGCTCTCCTTTGCGTCGCATCACAGACGAACAAGGGCTAGCGCTGCAAAAGCTCTTGGAGTCCAAGGGAAAAGATGCGCGTGTTTATGTGGGGATGCGCTACTGGCATCCTTTTACCGAAGAGGCCATTGCCCAAATTAAGCGCGATGGGATCGAACATTTGGCAATCTTGCCACTGTATCCTCAATTTTCCATCAGTACCAGCGGTTCTAGTTTCCGACAACTAGAAGAAATCTGGGGAAAAGATCCAGAACTCAAGGAGATGGAATATACTGCTATTCCTTCTTGGTATCATCGTCCAGGCTACATTCAGGCAATGTCTGAATTGATCGCCCAGGAATTAGACCATATTCCTAATTCCGATCGAGTTCATATCTTTTTTAGCGCCCACGGTGTCCCTGTCAGCTATGTAGAAGAGGCTGGAGACCCCTATCAGCGGGAGATAGAAGATTGTACTCGTCTGATTATGGAGCATTTGAATCGATCGAACGAACACACTCTCGCCTATCAAAGTCGGGTTGGCCCGGTGGAATGGCTCAAGCCTTACACCGAAGATGCCATTACCGAACTCGCGGCCAATGGAGTCGAAGATTTGTTAGTAGTTCCGATTAGTTTTGTTTCCGAGCACATCGAAACTCTGCAAGAAATTGACATGGAGTATCGAGAATTGGCCCAAGAGTCGGGAATTCAAAATTTCTACCGAGTGCCGGCGCTGAATACTCATCCGGTGTTTATTGAGGCTTTGGCTGATTTAGTCATCGAGTCGCTGGAATCTCCCAGTGTTAAGTTCTCTGATGTGGTACGCCCTTCTAAGAAAGTGAAGATGTACCCTCAAGAGCAGTGGGAATGGGGTTTGACCACGGGGGCGGAAGTCTGGAATGGTCGTGTGGCGATGATTGGTTTTATGGCACTGTTGCTGGAGTTAATTACCGGTCACGGTCCTTTACATTCGATCGGCTTACTTTAAAGGCGGTTTCTCAAGAAAACGACCGACGATGGGGAATCATACCCACCCCTAGCCCCTCCCAGGAGGGGAACCGGAGCTAGCTCCCCTAGCCCCTCCCAGGAGGGGAACCGGAGCTAGCTCTCCCCCCTAGGGGGGATGGGGGATGGGGGAGAGAATTGGGCATTGGGTATTGGTAGCAATTAACTAATAACTAATAACTAATAACTAATAACCAATAACTAATAACTAATAACCAATTATTAAATTAATCTGGATCGCGTTTACCTTGACGGGGATTTCCTAATAACCCCTGTTTTGCTTGACTCCTGTACCAGCGATACCACTCTTTAGAGCTGCGAATTGCCAGCCACAGCAGCAGCATCGCAATCAATCCCCCTTGCCGCGGCGCATCGAAGGCAAATAACACCAAAGCAATACACAAAGCGTCTTGAACAAAAATCAGCCACATCGGCAACACCTTCAGCCGATAAAGCCATCCTGCTTGCACCAGTTGCAGCACTAAAGCCAACAAACCTCCGACAATACCAATAATCCACAGCATCCAAGGGTGAGCTACAAGTTCGTCGATGGAACTTACCTGAGCGATCGCAATTGCCATAATTGCTCCTACAATGGGGCTGAAAATAACTTGCACAATTTGCAACACCCGCTGTCCCACAAAGGTTTTAGAAGCAAATAATTCTAATAGCGACCAACTCACCAAAATTGCTATCACCACTTGGGGGTGAAGCCCCGACAATAGAGGTATTTCTGACCAAAGTTTATCGATGCGTAACAAACCAATTAACAGCAGGGGCATGGCAATTCTCATACCCCCCGCCGCCGACGCAGAGAGGGCAGCTAGGAGTCCAACCATAATAATTATTTAGTTAAGAAGGTGAGTTAATTAGTCGATCGATGTCAGATTTTCCTTACCCTAATGGCTGGCTTTGATTTAAGCGATCGAGCTCAAGTTTTGCTTTGAGTTCACTATTACTCTCTATTGTAAGTCTAAATGCTTAATTTGTGGTTGCCGATGGCAGATAGTCGATCGAGACAAAGTTGTTGACTGTTGTTAGTGTACACAAGTATTATTAAGTAGAATTGCTGAACAAATCTGCTTCCTACTTCCCTCGGACTTCTTCCTTTTTCTTTGTTAATTATGTCTGAATCATTATTTACTGATGCCAGTCGCCGCTTAGAACGAGCCTTAAAATATGTATCCCTTTCCGAGGATACGATCGAACGGCTTAAATATCCCAAATCTAGTTTGATTGTATCAATTCCCGTGCGGATGGATGACGGTTCTCTGCGAATTTTTCAAGGTTATCGAGTTCGCTACGACAATACCAGAGGCCCGTCCAAAGGAGGAGTTCGTTACCATCCCAAAGTATCCCTGGACGAAGTGCAATCCTTAGCATTTTGGATGACTTTTAAATGTGCAGTTTTGAATTTGCCCTTTGGAGGAGCCAAGGGAGGCATTACTGTAAATCCCAAGGAATTGTCTAAACTGGAATTGGAAAGGTTGAGCCGGGGCTATGTGGATGCGATCGCCGATTTCATTGGTCCAGATATCGATATTCCCGCACCTGATGTTTACACAAATCCCATGATTATGGGTTGGATGATGGATCAATATAATACCATCAAACGGCAACTTTGTCCAGCGGTTGTCACTGGTAAACCTGTAACAATTGGTGGTAGTTTAGGTCGAGATACGGCTACAGCAACCGGGGCTTTTTTTGTATTAGAAAATATTCTGGCAAAATATGAGTTAGTTCCTCAAAATACCACTGTAGCAGTACAAGGTTTTGGCAATGCCGGTGCAGAAATAGCCGAACTACTGTGGAAAGCAGGTTACAAAGTTGTGGCAGTTAGCGATTCCCAAGGGGGGATTTATGCTAAACAAGGTTTGGATATTCCCAGCATCCGCAGTTTTAAAGACTCGAATAAAGGTATCAAAGCTATTTATTGTGAAGGCACTGTTTGCAATATTGTCGAGCACGAAATTTTGACTAATCAGCAAATTTTAGCTTTAGATGTAGATGTGTTGATTCCCGCGGCTTTGGAAAATCAAATCACTGAAGCAAATGTTGATAGCATTAAGGCTAAGTTTATTTTTGAAGTAGCTAATGGTCCCATTGATTCCGCTGCTGATTTGATTTTAGAAGCCAGGGGGCTTCAGGTAATTCCTGATATTTTAGTCAATGCTGGAGGCGTAACGGTTAGTTACTTTGAGTGGGTGCAAAATCGTAGCGGACTTTATTGGAGTCTGGAGGAAGTTAATCAGCGCTTGAAGCATAAAATGGTGGAAGAAACTGAGGCTATCTGGAAAATATCTCAGGAGTTATCAGTTTGTATGAGAACTGCTGCTTACGTCTACGGGTTAAACCGACTGGGAGAAGCGATGAATGCGAAGGGAACGCGCAATTATTATGTTAACGGTTAAATAAGATACCTCGTAAAAACCAAGCTGTGAACAGGCTGGAGGGCCATTGGTGTCAACTTAAGCCTGAAAGCCTTGGTATCTCTCGTTCATAGCCAAGTCTAGATCCCCCTAAATCCCCACCCCCCCCTAGCCCCCCCCGCCCCCC
>NZ_JBGJZU010000015.1:0-93323 GCF_041354475.1 Microcoleus sp. | reverse complement strand
CGATTGAAATAGTCACTTCATTGGATTCCATAATAGAGGATACCTAACTGTATACACTCTATTATGTGTACATTCCGGTAAGTTTGTCTATATATGGGTAGATTTTATCTGACAGTTCCCAACCCCAAAGCATTAAGTGGGCGGTTGTTATCCCAATCTGATTGACACTCCCCAGCTATCAGGCGCGAGGATTCTTGGATCGGCCAGTTGACTTGCTCGTTGATGCTACCACCAACGAGTGGAGATCAGTCTGTCCCCAAGCGTTAATTTCGGCGTGCCCCGCCGTATTTAAATTAATTCCTGCCTGCTTTAATCCGTGGTTTAGCCCCACATCTATCCCAATAGTTTTACCTGTTGGGATAGCTTTCTCTTTTCGCTCCACATTGATACAAAACTGGGCGTAGTAGCCGTCGGCACGACGTACAACTCTGATTCGTTTAATCTCGTCGGGCGCATACAAATGCAAATCCCGATTGCCGATTAACTTAAACTTCCCAGCAGCAAAACCATCTTTAAATGTTAAATGCCTTTTGTCGGCAGAAAGCTCCCACCCCGAAGTTTTATATTCTACGGATCGACTGTGTTTTTTGAACTGCGGATATCCCTTTTTTCCTGGTTTCCTGGCTTTGCAGTTAGCAAAAAAACGTTGAATAGCAAAAATGGCACGTTCGGCAGAGGCTTGACGTGCCATCGAGTTAAGTTTGCCTGCCCATTCAAACTCTTTTGCCATGACGGCACATTGTTTGTATAGATCGACAAGCTTAATCCCTTGATTCTCTGTCCAGTATTTAAGAGTTTTGTTTCGGACAAATTGAGCTGTTCGGATCATTTCGTCAATGATTCGATATTGCTCCGCTTTGCCCTTTAACTTAAACTCTATTGCTATCATGGGAATAGTTTACCATCTTTACAAAAATTTTCGCGTACAAAGTGTGTGTATTTCACAAATTTTTACTGGTTTCGGAAGTTAAAGCGGTCCTACAAGGAGGGGGCTTTCAACCCATTTTTCTGGTAAGATAGAACCCAGTGCAACTAAATTAATTGCTAAATCAACCGATGTCTAGCTCAGAATCCCTTTCCGTTTCAGAACAGCCCGCTAAAATTGATTTGCCCCGCACCAGCGAGTCGGAGCAACTAAAAAAAATTCGCCACACTACATCCCATGTCATGGCGATGGCGGTGCAGAAATTGTTTCCCAAGGCCCAAGTCACCATAGGCCCTTGGATTGAAAACGGTTTCTACTATGACTTTGACACTCCCGAACCATTTACGGAACAGGATTTAAAAGCCATTAAAAAAGAGATGACCAAAATCATCAACCGCAAATTGCCTGTAATTCGCGAAGAAGTCAGCCGCGAAGAAGCACAAAGCAGAATTCAGGCAATTAACGAACCTTACAAATTAGAAATTCTCGAAGGTTTGATCGAACCCATTACCCTTTACCATTTGGGCGACGAATGGTGGGATTTGTGCGCCGGGCCTCACTTAGACAATACCAGTGAATTGAATCCAAAGGCGATCGAACTCGAAAGCCTAGCAGGAGCCTATTGGCGCGGGGACGAAACCAAAGCCCAGTTACAACGCATTTACGGTACTGCCTGGGAAACCCCCGAACAATTAGCAGCCTACAAACACCGCAAAGAAGAAGCCCTAAGACGGGATCACCGCAAATTAGGTAAAGAATTAGGCTTATTTATCTTCGCCGATGCAGTAGGCCCAGGCTTGCCTTTATGGACACCAAAAGGCACTGTTTTGAGAAGTATTTTAGAAGATTACTTGAAACAGGAACAAATCAAACGGGGCTATCTGCAAGTAGTAACTCCCCACATCGCCAGAGTCGATTTATTCAAAATCTCTGGACATTGGCAGAAATACAAAGAAGATATGTTTCCGCTGATGGCAGAAGATGAGGAAGCGGCTGCCAACGAACAGGGTTTTGTCATGAAACCCATGAATTGCCCCTTCCACATTCAAATTTACAAAAGCGAACTCCGCTCCTATCGGGAATTGCCGATGCGCTTAGCAGAATTCGGCACAGTTTACCGCTACGAACAATCGGGAGAATTGGGCGGTTTAACCAGAGTTCGTGGCTTTACAGTGGATGATTCTCACTTATTTGTCACCCCGGAGCAATTGGATGCAGAATTTTTGAATGTGGTAGATTTGATTTTATCAGTATTCAAAAGTCTGCAACTCAAGAATTTCAAAGCCCGTTTGAGTTTCCGCGATCCCAATAATTTGGATAAATATATCGGTTCCGATGAAGCTTGGGAAAAAGCTCAGGGTGCGATTCGCCGCGCCGTAGAAACCTTGGGAATGAACTATTTTGAAGGAATTGGGGAAGCGGCTTTTTACGGCCCGAAACTCGATTTTATTTTCCAAGATGTCTTGGACCGGGAATGGCAATTAGGAACTGTTCAGGTAGATTACAATTTGCCTGAACGTTTTGACCTGGAATACGTTGCTGAAGATGGCACTCGCAAGCGCCCGGTGATGATTCACCGCGCTCCTTTCGGTTCTTTGGAAAGATTAATCGGAATTTTGATCGAGCAGTATGCGGGGGATTTCCCGCTATGGTTAGCGCCGATTCAAGTGCGTTTGTTGCCTGTCAGCGCTGAGTTTTTACCGTTTGCGAAGGAGGTGGCGGCGAAGATGAAGGCTCTAGGAATGCGCGCTGAAGCTGATGAGAGTAGCGAGCGTTTGGGTAAATTGATTCGGAATGCAGAGAAGGATAAAATTCCGGTGATGGGTGTTGTCGGTGCTAAGGAAGTTGAGGCGAATAGTTTGAATATTCGGACTCGTGCTTCTGGGGAGTTGGGGGCGATTTTGGTTGATGAGGTGATTGTAAGATTACAGGGGGCTATTAGTAGTTACGGGGATTTTTAGGGATTTTTTTTACCCCAGATGCACGGAGATTAACGCAGATGATATTTTGAGATTGTCTGCGTTTTTCTAATCGAATGGGTAAAATAGTAGAATTAGCAGTCCTGGACGCAAAAAACCCGTTTTATTTAAAAAATCGTCGCTTTCTGGCCTGTGATATTGACGCAGAAACCGGGTTTTTGACCCCCCGTGCGTTCAGGACTGATCGAGGGCGGGTTTGAGAGTTTGTCAATTATTCGCAAATATTTTTGGTGCAACCCGCCCTTACAAATTAATTTTTACAAAACTCGCAGAATACTAGCAATGCTATGAATGGATTCCATCGCCCTAATTTCCGCGATCGCCTGTTGGAAATTGCCTTCTTTAACATCGTGACTCACGACTACAATTTCTGCTAAATCGCCATGAATTCCCGTCTGCACAACAGATTGTAAACTAACTTTGTGGTTCCCGAAACAAGTCCCTAATTTGCCAATTACCCCCGGAGTATCGCGAGTCAGGAAACGAGCATAAAACCGCGTTACCAGTTCCTCCATTTTTGCTATTTGGCAATAGTGTTGGTGATTGCAACTGAGCAAAGGATGGGGAATCGGAACAGTTTCGGTTTTCAGAATAGCTGCAATGTTCAGAATATCGGATACTACCGCACTAGCGGTGGGTCCGGCACCGGCACCGCGCCCGTACAGCATCAATTGCCCGATCGGCTCTCCTTCTACTAAAATTGCATTATAAACACCGTTGACACTGGCCAGCGGATGAGTTTTTGACACGCAGGTAGGATGCACCCGAATTGAAATAAGTTCGTTTTCTTTATCCCCATTTTCTTCCGTAGTTTGGCAGTTTTTTTGAGCAATTGCTAGCAACTTAATTACAAATCCCAGTTTGTCTGCATAGTCAATATCAGACGCCGTAACTTGTCTGATACCTTCGCAGTAAACATCTGCTAATTTAATCCTGCCTCCAAAAGCTAGGGAAGCTAAAATAGCGATTTTATCAGCAGCATCTAATCCATCTACATCCGCTGCGGGGTCAGCTTCAGCGTAACCTAATTGCTGTGCGTCGGCGAGGACTTCACCAAAGTCTGCACCTTCTGTTTGCATCCGTGTCAGGATGTAATTAGTTGTGCCGTTGACGATGCCAATTACGGTTTGAATGCGGTTTGCACCCAAGGATTGTTTGAGAGTTTGGATGACTGGAATGCCGCCACCGACAGCAGCTTCTAACATTACATAAACGCCTTTGGCGTTGGCTGCTTCAAATATTTCTTGACCGTAGCGGGAAATCACAGCTTTGTTGGCGGTGACAACGTGCTTACCGTTAGCAATAGCCTGGAGAATGAGCGATCGCGCCGGCTCCAATCCCCCAATCAGTTCTACTACAATATCAACTTGAGGGTCAGTGGCGATCGCTTCCAGGTCAGTTGTCAGCACATTTTCTGGCAATTGTAAAGACCGAGTTCGAGAAATATCGCGCACACCCACCCGATAGATTTCCAATTCCTGCAACAGCGGATGGCGGCCATCTGTAGAGAGCAAAATCTCTGCCGTTCCCGCGCCAACTGTACCTAAACCTAGCAAACCAATTTTGAAAGCCACGACTTTGACCCGTTGAAATTCACTTAACCTACTATCATTATATGCTAATCAAGCAATTTGTCATTTAACTAAACTCAATATACAGATCCCCGACTTCTTTAAGAGGTCGGGGATCTAACTTGGTATGACAATTCAAACTTCTGTATCGATATCTACCCCCATTTCTCGAAGCCGCTGCGCCAATCTTTCAACTTGCTGTTCTAGCTGCTGTCGCTGTGCTTGTTCTTCTCGAATTAAATCTTCCACTAGCGGTGGAGATAGCACTTGATTAACCGATAGAATAAATTCAGCGAACTGTACAGACTGAACTTGCTGTCCCGGCAAAAATTCTTGCTGAGAGTAACTACCTTCATTTTCGGGACGGCTACAGACACGAATTTTTGGTTGATTTGGGTCTACAATCCAATATTCAGGAATATCAATCAAGTCATATTCTGCCCGTTTACGGATGTAGTCATCCCGCCAATTTTGACTGGTAACTTCTATCACTAACAGTGGTTTTTCTTCAAAGTCCAAGACTGCCGAACCAGCTTGGGCACAGACTTGTTCCCAAAGACTCTGAGTGCAAATCATCACATCAGGAACTCGCGAAGAATTTTCCTCGGTTCGGACTGCGGTAGTGACAACGGCAACTAGCGGCAGGTTATGTGCTGCAAAGAAGCATCGGAACTGGTAAACCAAAAATTCAATTATTTTGATATGTATAGCTGTGGGTGTTGGCATTTCGATGAGATGTCCCCGATATAATTCATAACAAACACCTGATTCTCCCTGGTAGTTTAGATACTCTTCAAAAGTCAGTTGTTGGGTAGAAATTAAAATCATGTAAATTATCTCCCCTTTTCGGTGCGCTTTCTTTATATTTTACACTTTAAACTCTTGTGGTGTGGGCATTCTGTAATATCTAATCCGGTAGCATCGTCCTGTATTCATCTCTCTTATCTCCCTCTGTGTTCTGGAGCGTTCTAGTAAGGTTAAATCACCTGATGATGCAACCGGAAACCATATAATATCTCGATCCCCCTCGCATCCCCCACCCCCCCTACCCCCCCCAAGGGGGGAAAAAAGGGTAGGGCTGTTTCATTCTCAGATAAATCATCGTTTTGTAGGGGTAGTGCCACCGTGCCTACCCTCCCCGTCCACGATATCGAATTCTATGCAGCCTCATAAAAAATTGGTATAACTATCAACTGCTATACCAGTCTAAAACAATTATAGGGCGAGCAAAGCCCGCCCTACAACTGAGATTAAATCACCTTACACATTAATAGGTTTCAACGTGCCAGCGATGGTCTTTCTTCAATTGTTTCTGATAGGCAGACCACTCGACTCCGAACTTGCCAGCAGCCGCCGACATTCCCTCATCAATTCCGCCTTCCATGCCCTTCAAACCGCAGATATAAGTGTGAGTTTTGGGTTTTTGAACCAACTCCCACAATTCATCAGCGTTTTCTTGAATCCGATTTTGAATGTACATCTTGCCGCCGTCAACATTTTTTTGCTCGCGGCTGATGGCATAGGTCAATCGGAAATTATCGGGGAATTCTGCCTGCAATTTCTCCAACTCTTCCTTGTACAGAATGTTGGGAGTATAAGCTACGCCAAAGAACAGCCAAGCTAAACCTTTGAATTTGTAATCGGGATTGTTTTCTTTGAACATCCGCCACAAATAAGCCCGGAAAGGAGCAATTCCTGTACCAGTAGCCATCATAATAATGGTGGCATCCTCATCTTCTGGCAATAACATTTCTTTGCCTACTGGGCCGGTGATTTTGACATCAGCCCCTGGTTCCAAACCTGTCAGAAAAGTCGAACAAACACCAAAGACTTGTTCGCCGGTTTCTGGGCTTTTGTACTCTAGCCGACGCACGCACAGAGAGACTGTTTTGTCATCCAAATTATCTCCGTGACGGGTAGAGGCGATCGAATAAAGCCGAATTTTGTGAGGTTTACCGTTCTTATCAGTACCATCTGGAATAATGCCAATACTTTGACCTTCCAAATAGTGCAAATTGCCTCCAGAGATGTCAAAGGTGACGTGGCGGACAGTGCCGTCGCCGCCTTCCCTGACCAATTCTTCTGTAGAAATGCACTTGCCAATATAGGGATTGGCTGGCTTGTAGAGGTTAACTGGAACCTGAACCTTTTCCTGTGCTTGAGTCATGGGCTTAGTTGTTTCTCCAGATTTCTGACTCTGTTGTCCAAGTTCTGGTGCTACAGTGCCATGAGTTTTGGGAGCGTCGTTGGAGGGTCGAATGCTGACGATTTTGCCACCCATGCGAGTAATCCTCCGCATTTCCTGATTCATGCGATGGTAGGGAACGGCGATAAACACGCTGCCACTACGACGAATCGGGTTAGTTGTTTGGTCAGTTTCGCAGCTTTGACGCATACCCTCGACTTCATAGACAAAGATGCGACTGCCTGATATTGAGCTGGTCGCAACACCAGATATGCTTGGGCTGTACATTTGTTGCTTTTCCTTCACGATACAGAGTTATAAAGATAGAGAATGTGACCGTAGACTCAATTTACTTTTTTCTTAAGGTCATCGGGACTAATTGGTCGCGTTAATCTTTCAGCCTCGCCGTCCAGGGCGGGCGTGTCAAGTTTTGCTCGATCGCGTCCCCAATTCCCAATTAGCCGAACACGCCCCGCGAACCTCGTCCGGCTGCGTTCAGGTGTTGACCTATAGCTATTGTTGTCTGCGTACTGCGACTATTTTACCCGATCGCGGGATCAGCCCCCATAAGTCCTTTCGATCGGCGGCCGGCGATGGAATACCGCATCGGGCAACAAATGACTCCTATTGACCGACAGCAGCCAGCTACAAGGTTCTGGATTTATTCCTGCACGTCTGATGACTGAGGGCGTTAATTCTCGAATCGAAAATCGAAAATCGAAAATCGAAAATCGATCGACGTTGAGCTTGTAGTGGGCGATCGCATTCTGGTAAGATTAACCACTAAAGTTAGCTAGACAGGCGGTAATCCCCAGCCCATAATCTTTGATTTGGGGTGGGATGAGAGCCACGCGACGCGCTAGAGCGATCCTGCCAGCGATGTTGGGCGCAGCCAACCAGCATTCTTTGGGTGGCGAGGAGACGAGCACTCATTGTAATAATTCTCGTAAAATACTCATATCTTGGATCGCAGAATAATAATCTAGGTCTAGATAAAACAGCTTTTATGTGACAAGTGGGGCGGGACCTGTTCCTCACTATAAAACGCCGTAGAGGGAAACGATGGGAGTACCTTGAAGGAAGCTCTTGATATCCTTGACCGGACTCAGATGCCTACAACATATCGCTTGCGGTTGGTGTAGGAGCGTCACTAAACATTGATTTTTTTAGAGGGAAACTATGACAACTAAGCCGGATCGCGTGGTTTTAATTGGCGTTGCCGGAGACTCCGGGTGCGGAAAATCTACCTTTTTGCGCCGATTGACAGATTTGTTCGGGGAAGATTTCGTTACCGTGATCTGTCTGGACGACTATCATTGTCTCGATCGCAAACAGCGCAAAGAAACAGGGATTACCGCCCTTGACCCCAGAGCCAACAATTTCGACCTGATGGCCGAGCAAATGAAAGCGCTCAAAGAAGGCCGAGGAATCGACAAACCGATTTACAACCACGAAACCGGCCTGCTCGATCCTCCTGAGTGGGTAGAGCCGAATCATGTGATCGTGATTGAGGGATTGCACCCGCTGTATGATGAGCGAGTTCGATCGCTCCTCGACTTCAGCGTCTACCTCGACATCAGCGACGAAGTAAAAATTGCTTGGAAAATCCAGCGCGACATGGCGGAACGGGGCCACCGTTACGAAGACGTGCTGTTTGCGATCAACGCTCGTAAACCAGACTTTACGGCTTACATCGACCCACAAAAGCAATATGCCGATGTGGTACTTCAAGTATTGCCGACCAATTTAATCAAAGATGACAAAGAGCGGAAGGTTCTGCGGGTGCAGATGATTCAGCGCGAAGGCATCGCCAATTTTGAATCGGCGTATTTGTTTGACGAAGGTTCAACAATCAACTGGATTCCTTGCGGCCGCAAACTGACTTGTTCCTATCCGGGAATTAAGATGTATTACGGGCCAGACGCTTTCTACGGCCACGAAGTCTCGATTTTGGAAGTAGACGGTCAGTTTGAAAATCTCGAAGAAGTTATTTACATCGAAAACCATTTGAGCAAGACTTCTGCGAAGTATGAAGGCGAGTTAACTCACCTATTGCTTCAGCACCGCGAATATCCTGGTTCTAACAATGGAACTGGTTTGTTCCAAGTGTTGGTGGGATTGAAGATGCGGGCGACTTACGAGAAGTTGACTGCGAAGGAATCGAAAGTAGCTGTTAGTGTTTAGAACGCGAACATGAAAGATTTGGGAGGCGCGATCGCGCCTCTTTTTTTGTGGAGAAATGAACCGCAGAGAAGAGTTAGGAGAGGGTGTTTGGAAGTAGAGAGGTTAAAAAGGTTTTTCCGGCTTCATTGAGGTCGCTATCTAGGGAAAAAGCTAGACTGCGAACTCGGATATCACCATGTTTTATGTTTAGTTTCTGTTCGTCGAGGTTTTGCGGGTAGATGAGAATTGCATTTTTACAGTTTACTGCATTGGCGTAGGCGACTATTTGATTAAGATCATCCTTGGCTACTTTATCGGGAGCTTTGTATTTTGTATCGAGGACGTACAGGATTTCATTTGTTTCAATATCGCGTATAATTAAGTCAATCTCATCGGAATAATTTTGGTCATGTGTGACTGGGTGTTGTGATTCGACCTCAAAGCCTTTTGGTGTATTTGCTTTGAGCCATTCAGCGACAAATTGTTCATATAAACTAGCCATGTTTATCAGAAAAGGGAGCATTTCGCGATCGCCAGTTTCGTGACTGGGCCCTGTATTATCTAAAAAAAACCGACATAAGGCGTGTAAAAGTTGATAATCTTGATTCAGACGGTGATAAGTGCGATCGATACAAGCTGATGATTTAAAAGGTTTTAATGTCACAAATCCTTGGAGTGCGTGAAAGGCTTTTCGCACAGTGGATGAAACAGATTCGCGGCACAAACCGCTGCGGCCAATGATGAAGAGTGTCCAAGCGAGTATTTGATTATCTTCGATATCGCCTGTTTGTTCGTGATAGTGGCATTTTAGTTTAACATCCCAAGGTTTTTGAAGGGCTGACCGCAAATCGACGCGGCCGCGAATGTAAGCGAGTCTTTCGGTTTTGGGTAAGTAATCGCGATATAATCCTTTGCGACAGCGTTCGAGAATTTTATGGGCAAGAATGTTAGCTAATCTCTCGTAAGTTTGTTCTAAAGATTGGCACTGAATCTGTCCTTGGGGAAATTTTATCTTAAGGTTGTAGGCATATTCAAGCATTCCGAAGATGTTGTTTATGGGAACCTTTGGGCGGATGAAAATGTGAAATTCTGGAGTAATTGGAATGTTGCCAACTCTGCCTTTAGATGTTAATTGCCATTTATATCCTGTTTTAAAGTTGGGAAATTCTATCTTTATTTCCTTGGCATAATTGAGATGTATTTTTTGTCCTACTGATTCGGGAATTGAGTCTCGATCTAAAATTAGTAATTCATATTCTATCAGTTTGATGATTTGGGGCAATTCTCGTTTCATAATATCATCAATTGCTCAATTTATCCTTGATGTTATCCCAGAGAAATTCATCCATTTTTGCCGGATTATCAAAGAAGTATTCTTCGAGGTATGGCTCAATTTCCATTTGCCAAATATCTTGGATATCTTCAGCTAAGGTTTTTGTCAAAAAGAAGGAGATGCCTAGTTCATAGTGTTTGTTGTTAATTGCCCGATTGACATTTTCTAGAATCCTAGTTAATTTATCAACTGGGAAACCTGTTTTCTCTCTCTGGTGAAACTGTCGCAGCACTTCATAGTTTGGATAGATGGGAATGAATGCGAAACGGCGGCGGAGTGCGTTATCGACTAAGGCAATAGAGCGGTCTGCTGTGTTCATTGTGGCGATGATGCGGACATTTTTAGGGATTCTAAATAGTTTACCGCTGGCTAGTTTAACAGTGCGATCGCGGTCATCAAGCAAATACATTAACTCGCCAAAGACTTGAGATAAATTTGCGCGATTAATTTCATCAATAATGAGAACACAAGTGTCTTCACAGACTTCGGCTTTTTCGCAGAATTCTAGGAACCTACCGGGAACTATTGGATAAGTTAATTGCCCATCTTGACTTTGGGGACGGATGCCTTGAATAAAGTCTTCATAAGTATAAGCTGGATGAAATTGGATAATGTCTGAGAAACCGTCACCGCCACCGACTAAGTGTTGGGCGAGTTTTTGAGCGAGGAAGGTTTTTCCGGTTCCGGGGGGGCCTTGGATGATGGTTTGGCCTTTGCGGTTAATGGTGTGTATCCATTGGGTTAGTTGGGTTGTTTGAAAACCAGTAGTTTCGGAAATTTTTTCTAGTTGATATACTGGATTAAATTCCTTTTCATATACTGAAAAATATTGACTTATAAGAAGAGGTAAATCATTGTCGTACAGATTTGAAATCACAAATAATGGAAATACTTTTTTAAACGTTTGTGCTATTATCTGAATTAACTGTTGTGCAGAATATCCTAATACTTCTTCTGCTTCAAGCGATCTAGCAACCTGAATGTTAGTAATTTTATGCTGACCGTCAAATTTTAGTGTTTGTTTGGCAACTAAAGAAATAATACTTTCTAATAATTCATAAATACATTTTTGAGGTTTCATTATTGTCAGACGATATTCATGCACAGGGTAATTACAACGAATTATTTGGTTGGTTAAATAGCAATGATATTGATTAGGAAGATTATAACGTTTAAGGATATCGATTGCCAATGGGTCATTTATATAATTGCTTTCATAATTATCTCTCAAAACATCAATATCGTTAAATTCGGCACACAAACCAAAAGTTAAGTCTTGGTTATCAAATCTTAGCACTAGGCGAGCATTATCTATATAATTGATATCTCCATAACCCAAAGACACACTGTAAGCTACTGATTGTAAACCTTTTGTTTCAACGATCTCTCCAAATTGCTCCCACTTGATATTTATATATTTTTTTATAATATCAGGTAACAGCTTTTCGACCTGGCTTAAAATATATTTCAAGGGATTTTCAACATACTTCAAAAAATCTTTTTTGTGTGCTATGTAAAAATCTGAGCTTGGGTTTTCATAAAATTGTGCCAATAAGTTAAATGTCTCTGCTGAAAAAGGACATTCAGGATGTACAAAAACTTTTTCCATTTTTTCTGTATTTTTCAGATGACTTAATTGTTGTTCTTAAATTATTGTAGCCGATCGCCCTTCCCGACACCAGATATCTGAGATGCGATCGCACCCAGCATCCTTACCCACATCAATAGCCCTCCCAAACCAGTAACACAGGCAAAACCGCTAACAACTGTTCCCGGAAAATTTAAACTTGCGCCCAGTGACTCAGATTTACCAAACTGTGTCTATACTCGATAATTGAATCCGGCGATCGCGACTAATAACGGGTACATTAAGATACAAACCCGTAGCAGCAATAATGCGATCGGGCAAATCGGGAATTTGCGATCGGTCAACTTGCCTTAAAGTCAGAGCTATATTGCGATCGAAAGGAATTTCAACCAATAAGGCATCGTCGCTCTCAACTTCTCGCAATAATAGATCGAGAGTAGTTGAATTAATCCGCCCTCTCTCGCTCAGATAGACAATTTCTGCTAATGTAATTGATGAAAAAGCCACCTGATTTCCCTCGGCAGCTATCTGTTCTATTGTCGTTCTAGCAGTCACCGAAAGTCGCGAATCGGCAAAGATATACCAGATAACAGCATGAGTATCCGCTACAGCACCCAGCATTAAAAATCCTCCCTTGGGAAATTCGCCCATTCTTCCCTGCGAACTTCATCTATATCAGCGGCAGAGGGCGCAATTCCCAAGTCAGCACATAAACCCCACAATGATTTGCGGGGAGTCGGTATAACAACTAATTCTCGTTCTATTTCAGGAACTATAGACTTAATCAACCGTAACTTTTCGGCTAGAGACAACTGCTTGACAAGATTTAAAACAGCCTCGAAAGTCATGTTTTTTAGGCTTCTATTTTTGATAGATATAATTGTAGCATTTTAAAAGTACGATCGCTACTCTACCCGATCGCACTGAACATACAAAGATTCCAGAAACCTCACAGCTTCATCAAGCACAGCCTCCGGTAACTGTTCGAGAATCGCGATCGCCCTTTGACGAGTTTCTCGATCGACTGCTGTTGTTTGCTGCGATTCAGTATCTGCTAAACTGTTATTTTCAAATGGCTTTTGCTTCGATAAAGCCGTTTCTGGAGTGACCAAGACGCCGACATCTGCCGGAAGATTGACAGTTTCACGATTGTAGCATTTAACAACCAGATTTGTCACATTCATTGCCACCCGTTGATTAAATTTGAAAACCTCTGAAAAAGTGCGATCGCCGTGGGTAGTTTGAAGTAAATGTTCTCCAACTCGATTGACTTCGGTTGTAAAAATAAATTTTTGTGTATCCGTACCAACAGACAGCACAACCTCGTGAGTATTAGGGGCGATCGCAGATTGAATAGACAAAACTTGCACTTTCATCGTCTTAATGAGTAAACTGCTTGAAGGTTCCAGTAATTTAAAAACTCTGCTAATTCCATTTTATATTTTGTAGCATTCCAAGGGTCGCGAATCATAATTTTTCCTGTATCATCAAGTCCATCAACAATGACTACATGACCCAAGTCAGCTAAAGTTTCCCACAAAATAGCAGCCCAAGAACCAGTAGTAATTAATACCTCAACTATTTCAGAATTTGTGGCCCCAGGAATAGAAACAGTACCACCCAACCAAAATCTAGAACTGCTTGTATCCAGAGTATTGAGTGCGATTGCTAAATCTTCAATATTTACAGGTACTCCTGTTTCAGCCGCAATTAAAGATTGGTTCGCACCGTACATTCCGCGATCGCCCAGGAGCATTTCACCACAAGCAGGGCCACATGATAACTTATCTTGTTGTTGGACGACAGCCCGATCGCTTATTTCATCAATAACTTGCCAATTGCCACCAGCCCCAGACAATCCTACCATAACATCAGTTTATCGTTTTTGACCGATGCTTTGAAAATAGTAGCAGACTGTTACGGTTCCTACAAGTTGTGAATTAACTTAACATTAATGCTGCTAACAACAGTTCCTGGAAAAAATAAATTTGTGCCGAAATTACCTAAACGTGCTATATTCAACTCCGTAAACCCTGAATAGCACTTTCAGGTAATGCAAATTTATCAACGAGTCAACTAAATGCCCCCTACTTTCAAGAAATTAGCTGCGATCGCCATCTTTTTTGTAGCGATAAAAGTTTTAGTTGATTCCCCGTATTTGAAAGACGTAAAAAGCTCGATCGCCCACCGAAACGAAGCAAGTGCCACCTCAGACACCCAAAGCCTGCGCCAAACAGCCACAAACAAGTCCCCCACAGCAGCTCAGACACCAGCCGATCGCAACTTTGATGTAGTGGTATATGGCGACGAAGTACCGGGGATATGTGCAGCTATCTGGGCCAAGAAAACCCTAGGTGCAAAGGGAAAAGTAGCCGTAGTGCGATCGAACCATGAAACCGCAATGTTAGGTGGCGTACTCACCCGCGGCGGCTTAGGCTACGTCGATTTAGATAAAATCCCCGATTGGTACAACCAACCCTACGCCCAATGCTTCCGGGAATTCTTAGACAAAGCGAAAGTTCCCGAATCTTGCATAGAACCAAAAACGGCAGATAAAGCACTGAAAGATATGCTTTCAGAGGCAGATGTTCAACTTATTTCCAACTCCACTCTTGTTCCCCACGTAGTCGATCGCAAAATTGAATATGCCGAAGTAAAAGACAGTGGAGTTAAAATCAAAGCTAACTCTTACATAGACGTAACTCAAGATGCCGAATTCGCCAGAAAAGCCGGATTATCCTATTATACAGGATATGAATCGCAAAACATCAAATCCAAAAATGAAACCTTAGCGATATCCATAGTTCCGACAATTACCGGCTTAACGATGTCCGACCTCCGCAGAATGGAAGATGACATTCTTTACAACACCCCTTTAGTAGAAAAAATTAAATCCAGCATTACCAAATATAAAGATGATGCCAGTACCGAATTTTGGATGAGGAATTTCCTAAGCACGATTTATCAAGCCTACCGAGACGGCTACAATATCAGAAGCGTAGCCCTCGGAGCGGCCTATCATGTAGACAGAAATTTGCCCTTTACTCAAGACAAAGGCTTCTTTTTTGACAAAGCCAATATTTGCGTTTATCAAGACAATTCTATGTCATGGAACGGCTTCCTATTTAAATATCAAGTTGACCAACTGATGAAGATGGAAGCTAACGACAGAAAACCGACTCCTGAGATGCTCAAAGAAATGTCATTTCTGCAAGAGTGGCTGCAAAAGAAATCGGGTAAAGATGTGAGAGTATTTATTCCAGATGAAGCTTACATCAGACAAACTTTGAACGTTCGCGATGTGGTAGCACCGCTGACAGGACAGGAAATTATTAAAGGAGGAACAGAACCCGAAAAGTCGATCGGCAGTTTTTCCTACGATTTCGATTTGCGGGGCGGAGTCAAGGATTTGTCATCGAGAATTCCTGGATTGCCCGTGTACAATTTTGGCATAGAAAGTGCATTGGCTAGCAAAGTGAATAATTTGGCGATCGTCGGGCGTTCTTCAGGGTATGTTGGTATGGCAGTATCAGTGGGGCGTATTGCGACAGTGAATATTTATCAAGGACAAGGTGTGGGCGTGGCGGCCGGTTTGGCTAGCAAATTGGGCGTACCTTTGAATACGATTACTTCTGCTAAAACGAGACAAACTTTGGAGACTTTGACTGGAAAAAATACTTATTTATCGGGGAGAGATACGAGTTATGGGGTGGATTATAAGGAAGTGAAGTAATCGAGGTGAAGAGTTAAGAATGAGAGAAAATAAATTCGTAGGGGCGAAGCATTCGGGCGATAATCATGGAAATATACGCAAAATACTAGACCCGAATGCTTCGCCCAACCCAACGCAAAACCCCCATGTAAGGATAATGGCCATGCAAAATTTCCAGGCATAAATTTCGATAATGCGGTTGATTCGTGGGGCGGGGCGAAGCATTTGGGTCATGATTTATGCACACCGTATTAGATTTTTTGCCCAAATGCTTCGCCCCTACAGTTGGTGAATTTTATGCTGTATATCTTATATTATTATTATGGTGGGGTATCAACTATGACGATTTGATTATGGCCTGGGATTTGAATATTGAAATCAACGATCCAGAGATCTATATTAAGCAACTACCGACAATAACTAAACATATTCCCCATTCCAAAGATTACAAAATTCAATGGCGACTTGCGAAGTTAAAGAACTTCGAGCTCCTGAATGTTGTTTGGGAAGCTGGGAGTACATATACCGCCGGATATACTTTTCCTGGAAAAATAGTTTTCACATTTTTTGACGGCGATCATGTATTCAAAGTTGGGTCTAACGAATTCCTCGTGGACGATCGACATCTGGGGATAAGTGAGCCGGGAGGCGAACTAATCCGTCTTCAGCACTCACCCAAATACAGTGCAATCTCAATTTATATAGATGAAGCTCGATTTTTAACTGAACTGAGCAAGTATCTTGACAAGCCGATCGATCGTCCCAAGCTGATGCCAATTGTCGATCGTACCACTGTTTACGGTCGATCGCTATATCAAATGGTCATGACGCTGTGGAATTTGATTGACACGAACGGACATCCACT
This sequence comes from Microcoleus sp., assembly GCF_041354475.1. Classification (NCBI taxonomy): domain Bacteria; kingdom Bacillati; phylum Cyanobacteriota; class Cyanophyceae; order Oscillatoriales; family Microcoleaceae; genus Microcoleus; species Microcoleus sp. The sequence goes on along the minus strand of NZ_JBGJZU010000015.1, from coordinate 77,002 downwards.
GGTAATTGAAAATTTAGAACTTGCTGTTTTCTCAACCTTAGTCCAAGGTTCATCTTACAACACTTTAGATCCACCAATTATTAAAGTATCTGAAATTTCGATCGCCCGCGTGCGAGAGGCTGCCGAATACATCCGGGCTAATATGAAAAAAGAGCTGACAATTGCACAAATTGCGAGCGCCATGAACTGTAGCAGTCGTTCTTTGCAAACTGCTTTTGCTCGTCATTACGGTGTTTCTCCCAGTCAATTCTTGCGAACTGCTAGACTTGAAGCCGCTCGTATGGAGTTAATGGAGAGCAATAAAACGATTACGGAAATTGCTTTTGAATATGGTTTTTACAATCCTGGTCGCTTTACAAAATACTTCCAGCAGCACTTTCAGAAAAAGCCTTCGGACATTTTGCGAAACTAATCTTTCGCAATTTGACTAGCGCAACCAGGCAGCAGCAAGTTATAAGTTTTACTAGGAATAAATTAACTTGTATCGTACTATGACCTTATCTGCGATCGACACGGGAATACCTTTTGACATCGCTCAAGCTACTGAAAGCAGCGATGTATTTTTCTTCAATCAACTACCCGCCAGCCAAATTAGTACCCTTGCTAATTCTCCTGGAAAAGACGTGATTATGCTCCTAGGAGGTGACGACTGGGTAACTAATAACGAACAAAGCCGCACTTATTATGGCATGGCAGGAAATGATACTATTATCGGGTTGGGAGGCGACGATATCCTCTTAGGTAATGCTGGCAACGATTTACTCTGTGGAAATCAAGGCTCGGACACACTTTCGGGCGGTCAAAACGAAGATTCACTCCTCGGTGGTAAAAGTAACGATATCCTGAATGGCGACTTCGGTAACGATGTTTTATTAGGAGAATTAGGCGATGATGTTCTGACAGGCGGTGCTGGAAATGATACATTAACTGGAGGAAATGGCAGCGATATTTTTGTCATAGCTAGAGGTGAAGGACTCGATATCATTACGGACTTTCAAAACGGCATTGACTTTATTCAACTGCATCCTTCTTTGAGTTTTAACAATCTCGCCATTACCACAATCAATTCAGGTCAAGTATTAGTTACAGATCGAACTACGAATCAACCGCTATTAGTAATTAATGGGATTACTGCCGCCGATCTAACCGCAGCAGATTTTATTACAGGTACTGTTGAAAATACGCCCGATCCTTTCGGAGAAAGAAATGCTACTAAATATGAAGCATTTCTCAGTCCCGAACAAGAACCGGGGGAAGAAATCGAATCTGATGCTAAAGGATATGGTACGATTACATTTCCGAAAAACCTCAGTTCTGCTAAGATTGACGTGCAAATATCCGGTGTCGATACTTCAGAAATCACCGGGTTTCACATTCACTGCGGCCCTCCAGGCGTGCTCGGACCGATTGTTGTCGATTTGGGGCAATACGGAACCTTTGACAAGACAATTGTAGGTGGTAAATTTTCTGCTGAAGTCAAGAATCAAAACCTTACTTTTATCGATTCTCCACCCGAGTTACCTGAAGGTGTCCCTCAAATTCCCGATGAAGGTTTGACTCTGCGCAACGGTCAACCTATCGGACAAACTTCTGAAAATACTGCCCGCCAATCCGCTCATTTAGGTCACACTCATAATGAAGATGTGGTAGAATCAAGTCAGGCGATCGGACAACTTCCAGTCAATCCTCCAGTCAATCCTCCAGTCAATCCTCCTAGTTTACCTACCAATCCACCTCCAACTACCCCTCAAATTCCCAATTCCAGTTTGCCTCAGATCGATCGAATTATTGGCAACCTTCCTAACAATTTTCCCAAGATCTCTCAAATTCCCGATTTAAGTTCGCCTCCATCGGTGGAAGATATTCAAATTCCTGACAATGTTCCTCGCTTACCTGAAGGTTGTCCGGTGGAAATCGGCCTTCCGGGTCAAGTCAATACTGTTGCTGGAATGGAAGCAGTAGCGCGGCGGGGTGCTCTTTATTTCAACTTGCATACGGAAGAACATTCGTTCTATGGCGAAATGAGAGGTCAAGTTTATCCAGCGACGTAGAATGATGTAGAATAAGAGCGATCGCACTTTAGATGCGATCGCTTTTTGTTTGCTTGTAAAATTCAAATAAGATCTTAAGAGGATTTTACCACAGAGAGCGCAGAGAGCGCAGAGAGGGGAGGGATGAGAGGTTTTTTTACGACATCAAAAACCCACGCCACACTCTTCCCTCTGTGTCCTCTGCGCCCTCTGCGGTTCAAAACTCTTCTCTTAATCGAGTGGATGATAAAGAAGTGAAATAGAACTTAAGAGGATTTTACCGCAGAGAGCGCAGAGAGCGCAGAGAGGGGAGGGATGAGAGGTTTTTTTACGACATCAAAAACCCACGCCACACTCTTCCCTCTGTGTCCTCTGGCGCCCTCTGCGGTTCAAAACTCTTCTCTGGATGGGGTGGATTATAAAGAGGTGAAATAGATCTTAAGAGGGTTTTACCACAGAGAGCGCAGAGAGCGCAGAGAGGGGAGGGATGAGAGGTTTTTTTACGACAGGATGATGCGACGGATTCCTTCTTTTAAAAAGCGGACGTTAAAGTTGATGAGAAGACCGAGAGGATAACCAGTCATTTTCAGATATGATATAACTTGAGCTTCATGGATAGGAAGTATAGTTTGGACTGACTTTAATTCAACAATGAGAGTGTTGGCAACCAGCATATCGTATCTGCCTTCCCCAACGACAACACCCTTGTAAAAGACATTTACCGTAGGTTGAGGATCAAAAGGAATTCCCCGACGCGATAGTTCTTCACGCAACGAATTCTCATATACCGCTTCCAAAAACCCCGGCCCCAACTCCTTATGAACTTCCATCGCCGCCCCAATCACAGCGTAACTCAATTCATTAAGATCCTCTGTCAACTCCCCTCTCCTTTTTCAAACCAATATCAAAATCATAACCCAAAACCCTCGCAACACTCTTCCCTCTGCGCCCTCTGCGCCCTCTGCGGTTCAAAACTCTTCTCTTCCCTCTCCTGTGGCACAATCTTAATATAAAACCTGCACCCTCTCGCCAATGACCGCAAACCTACCACCCCAATACGACCCCAAAGCCACCGAAGCCAAATGGCAAAAATACTGGGAAGACAACCAAACCTTCAAAGCTGACCCAGAACAAGGTGGCGAACCTTACTGCGTAGTCATCCCACCGCCCAACGTCACCGGCAGCCTCCACATGGGACACGCTTTTGAAGAGACACTGATTGATGTCCTCGTGCGCTATCAACGGATGACAGGGCGCAATACCCTGTGGTTGCCGGGAACGGATCATGCTAGCATCGCAGTTCAAACTATTCTGGAAAAGCAACTTAAAGCTGAAGGCAAAACTCGCTACGATTTAGGGCGAGAAAAATTCTTGGAAAAAGCCTGGGAGTGGAAAGCTGAGTCTGGCAATACTATTACTAATCAATTGCGCAGTTTGGGCGTGTCTGTGGATTGGTCGCGGGAACGCTTTACGATGGATGAAGGCTTATCTGCTGCGGTTTTAGAAGCTTTTGTTCGACTGTATGATGAGGGATTGATTTATCGCGGCAATTATTTGGTGAATTGGTGTCCCGCGAGTCAGTCTGCTGTGTCGGATTTGGAAGTTGACCAGCAGGAAGTTGACGGGCATTTGTGGCATTTCCGCTATCCTTTGACTGATGGTTCTGGTTATTTGGAGGTGGCGACGACTCGGCCGGAAACGATGTTGGGCGATACTGGGGTGGCTGTGAATCCGGAGGACGATCGCTATCAACATCTTATCGGTAAAACTGTCACTTTACCCATTGTGAATCGGGAAATTCCGGTGATTGCGGATGAGTTTGTCGATCGCACTTTTGGAACTGGTTGCGTCAAAGTAACTCCGGCCCACGATCCGAATGACTTCGAGATGGGTAAGCGTCATAATTTGCCGTTTATCAACATCATGAACAAGGACGGCAGTTTAAATGAAAATGCGGGAGAGTTCCAAGGACAAGATAGATTTGTTGCCCGCAAAAATGTGGTAAAGCGGTTAGAAACAGACGGATTTTTGGTTAAAATCGAAGATTACAAACATACAGTTCCCTACAGCGATCGCGGTAAAGTCCCCGTCGAACCTTTACTTTCTACTCAATGGTTTGTGAAAATTAATCCTCTTTCTGAACGCGCTTTAGCAGCCTTAGATGAAGAGAATTCACCAGTGTTTGTGCCGGAAAGATGGACAAAGGTTTATCGGGATTGGTTGGTAAAGTTGAAAGATTGGTGCATTTCCCGACAATTGTGGTGGGGACACCAAATCCCGGCTTGGTATGCTGTTAGCGAAACTCAGGGAGAAATTACTGACACGACTCCGTTTGTGGTGGCAAAAAGTGAAGCTGAAGCTAGGGAAAAAGCTGTGGCTAAATTTGGGCAAGATGTCGATTTAGCAAGAGATCCAGATGTTTTGGATACTTGGTTTTCTTCTGGGTTATGGCCTTTTTCTACTTTGGGATGGCCGGATGAAACTAAGGATTTAGATTTTTATTATCCGACAACGACTTTAGTTACGGGTTTTGATATCATCTTTTTCTGGGTGGCTAGAATGACGATGATGGCAGGACATTTTACGGGAAAAATGCCTTTTGATACTGTTTACATTCACGGTTTGGTGTTGGATGAAAATGGTCAGAAAATGTCTAAGAGTAAAGGGAATGGTATCGATCCGCTACTGTTGATTGGTAAGTACGGGACTGATGCTTTGCGCTATACTTTGGTTAAGGAAGTGGTAGGGGCTGGTCAAAATATTCGCTTGGAATACGATCGCAAAACTGATGAATCTAAATCAGTGGAAGCTTCGCGGAATTTTACTAATAAGTTGTGGAATGCTGCGCGGTTTGTGATGATGAATCTGGAGGGACAGACTCCGCAGCAATTGGGGAATCCTTACCCCCCCCAGCCCCCCCTTGGTAAGGGGGGGAGAGAAGAAGATTCTCTTCATCAGGATGGCAGAGAAGGTGGTAGTTTGGAATTGTGCGATCGCTGGATTCTTTCTCGCTACTATCAAGTAGTGCAGCAAAGTCGTAACGATTTTGAAACTTACGCTTTTGGGGAAGCGGCGAAGGGACTTTATGAGTTTATTTGGGGCGATTTCTGTGACTGGTATATTGAATTGGTCAAGTCTCGCTTACAACAGGATGCTGAACCGAATTCTAAGAAAGCGGCACAGCAAACTTTTGCTTTTGTTTTGGAAGGTATTCTCAAACTTTTGCATCCTTTTATGCCTCACATTACTGAGGAGATTTGGCACACTTTGACTCAAACAGGTGATGATGAATGTTTGGCTTTGCAAAGTTATCCTGAAGTGCAAGCATCCCTAATCGATTCTGAGTTAGAACAGCAGTTTGAGTTGTTATTTGGTACGATTCGGACTATTCGGAATTTGCGGGCTGATACTGATATCAAGCCTGGAGTTAAGGTGACGGCGATTTTGCAAAGTGAAAGCGCTAAGGAACGCCAGATTCTCTCAGATTGCGCTATCTACATTCAGGATTTGGCCAGGGTACAAAATCTGACGATTGCTGCTAGTTTGGATGCGGAACCCCCCCTTAATCCCCCCCTTGGTAAGGGGGGGCAGGGGGGGGCAATTGCTGGAGTTGTGGGTACTGTACAAGTATTGATTCCTTTGGCAGGAGTTGTGGATTTGGTGGCTTTGCGTGCTAAGTTGGAAAAGAAGTTGGCTAAGATAGAAGGGGAAATTAAGCATACTTCGGCGCGTTTGACTAATCAGAAGTTTGTGGAAAAGGCAGATCCACAAGTTGTTCAGGTGGCGCGGGATGGTTTGGCGGAGGCCGAAAAACAGGCGGAAATTTTGCGTGATCGCCTTAAGTTATTCTAATCGATATCTTCCATAATTATTGTGGAACAAGCCCTCTGGCTTGTTCTTCACAGGCTGTTTGGAAGATGTTAACCCGAAGGGCCGGGGCGGGTTTTTGAGATATTTAGTTTTGGGCAGATATTGTTGGTAAAACCCGCCCGTACCAGATCGTAAATCAAACAAGTAACCAATAACGAATAACCCCTAACTAATAACCGTCATGCTATATTTAGCTAAAGTAAAAAATCAGGAAGTTTTAGGCGAAGCCTCTCTGGAATTGTTGGCTTGTCAAAATGCTGATGATAGTTGGGCGATTCTTTCTGAACAAAAGGTATTGACGTTACCTAAAATTTTTGCTGAGGTGTCCAATAATTTTGTAGGTAATATCTTGAATGAAGGTGTTTTAGTATTAGCAGATATTGGGGAAAATAGCGAAATTTTGAATCTGCGATCCGCTACTAACTGGGTAGTGGAATTAGTTGATAAGTATCTCAAAAATGGTATTACACTTGAATTTTTGCAGCTAGAAGCCGAGAAAGCAGAAGAATGGCGGCAATCTCTGACTTTGCAAAGTCAAGAATTATCTCGTCGTTTGATTGAAGTAGAAGCGCGTCGGGAACAAATTCAAAATTTAGAAGCAAAATTCCAGAAAACAGCAGTTGAACCCGCCGAATAAAATTCTGATACTGCACAAACAAAGTCCCAGCAGAGTGGGACTAAGATATCAGCACTATCATTGGGCTAAAGAATTTTGGATTTCAGCCAAGCGGCGGGGAGACACTGCAATTTCTGAAAATTGGTAACGTAGGCCCGCTTCTGGAACACATCGTACTGATTGCGTTCGATCGCATTTAAGATTCTGCTATAGAGCATGGTAGCAGCCCACACAGTCCAGCGGATATCGGGACTGAGCACTTTGATTCCCGGTTCGGCGCTAGCATATAATTTGCGAGCTCGCTGAATCTGAAAGCGCATTAATTCTCGCCAGCGGTTGTCAATTACGCCGTTGAATAAGTCTTCTTCGGTGTAGTTAAACAGTGCTAAGTCTTCTAGGGGAATGTAAATGCGGCCGCGGCGGGCGTCTTCTCCGACATCGCGCAGAATGTTAGTTAACTGTTTGGCGATACCAAGGGCGATGGCTTCTTCTTTGGGAATTTTATTACCCCAGTGCCAATTCCAGTTAGCAGCGGGATTCGATTCGTCCACACCCATCACAGACATCGACATCATCCCGACAGTACCGGCTACCCGATAACAGTAAAGATTGAGCTCTTCAAAAGTTTCGTACCGGCTGCGGTACAAGTCCATTTGTTGGCCGGCAATCATCTCTCGAAAGGGTTGAATGTCGATCGGGAAACGAGACAACGTATCTACCAAAGCTACGTCGTAGTCGTCGTGGGGGTGGCCGGCAAACACTGATTCTAGGCGTTTTTCCCACAGATTGAGGGTTTCAGGGGTTGTTGCATCAGAACCGGGCCCGTCTACGAGTTCGTCGGTGCGGCGGCACCAGACGTAAATCGCCCAAATCGCCCGACGCTTGGCTTCGGGCATGAGTTGAGTGCCTAAATAAAAATTTTTGGCATAACTCGCCGTGACTTGGCGGCACAGTTCGTAGGATTCATCCACAGAGGCCAGAGTTCTCATGCACTGGAGTTTTGACAGTTGCAGCATCCGAGAATAAGAAATTTAAAGATTAGAACTGACACTCCCCCGTCTAGAAAAACGGGAGATTCTTTTACGTCTTTATGAAAAATTCTTAATTTTTCATTTTTTATTTGCCGTTGAAATAGCCTGCGCTGTCAGCTTACCAGAAAGCACGGCACCTTCCATGCTCGCAAGATAACGCTGCATCGTATAATCCCCCGTTAGATAGAAATTGCTAATGGGAGTTGTTTGTGAGGGACGGCAATCCTGGCGGCCGGGGGTGGCTTTGTAGACGGAACGAGGGGTTTTGACTACGTGATATTTGAGCAGTTTAGCGGGTGCTGGGATTTGGTCGGGAAAGAGTTTTTCTAACTCGACCATTGTGGCTGCGACGATATCTTCGTCAGATTTGCCGATCCAGTCTTTGGCCGGTGCTAAAACCAGTTCCAGCATTGATTTGTCTGGGTTGGCATATTCGCGGCAGGTGTTGCTCATGTCGGCGTAGACGCTTAGCAAGGGCGATCGCGAGAACAGCAAGTGATCGATGTCGGTTAATTTGCGATCGAACCACAAGTGTACATTGATTACGGGTACTCCCTCTAAGCCTTCGAGCTGTTTGAAATAGTCCATTTTGCCCCAAGGTTCCGGCATCATCAGCTTCAGGGGGTCTACGGGCATGGCAGAAACGTAGATATCGGCTGTCAGAATTTCGGACTCTGCCCCTTTTATCCCCCGAATCTGGAACCCACGCACCGTGTTGTCATCGTTGAGCAAAAACTCTCCGATTGGTGCATTCAGCCGGACTTCGCCACCGCGCTCAGTTATGTAGTCTACCATTGGCTGACACAACCTCTCCGTGGGGGAACCGTCTAAAAAGGCCATTTTCGAGCCATTTTTCTCTTGCAAGAAGCGGTTGAGGGCTGTCAGCAGTATGGTTGCGGATATTTCGTGGGGATCGATGAAGTTGAGCGCCTTGGACATGGCGATGAATACTTCTTTTTCGACTCTGGGGGGGACGTTTTGCTTTTTCAGCCACTCGGAAAAGGAGTATTTGTCCATTGCTTCGACGTATTTTTGACCCTGAAGCATCGCCGGAATTAAGCCGATGCCAAAGCTGATTTTTTCGGGCCAGGTGAGCATATCGTTGTTGCCCAGGATGGCTGCTACGCCGTTGAAGGGGGCGGGGATGTCGGGAAAGTCAAAGCGGGAATAGGTTCCGGGGGTTTCTGGTTGATTGAAAATCATGCTGTGCTGTTTCCATTGCAGCCTGTCTTCAATATCAAGTTCTTTGAAGAGTTGGAGCATATTGGGGTATGCGCCGAAGAAGATGTGAAGGCCGGTTTCGTACCAGTCGCCGTCTGCATCTTTCCACGCGGCTACTTTGCCGCCGAGTACGTCTCGACTTTCTAGGACTATGGGGGTGTGGCCCGCGTCGGTAAGATATTTAGCGCAGGAAAGTCCTGCTAAGCCTGCTCCGGCGATCGCAACTCGCATTTGATATTACTTGGCCTCTGTGTTCGCTTCGGTTTAATTATACTTTACAACTCGTTACATTTTTTTGGGAATTGGGGCCGGTGGGGTGCGGGGTGCGGGGCGATCGGGTTCTTAGTTATTTTTTGAGGAAAACTTGCCATGCAGTTGCTATCTTTCGCCCTACGTGCTAGGATTAGTGCACATACATACTAGAGATAAAAACTATGAGCACTTTTGTCAGCGACCAGAATTTAATGCACGAAGCCAAAATTGTCTGGCTTGTAGATATCAGCAAAATGCCTTGGGTGCGAGAGAGCGAAGTAGATTTTTCTACCAGAAAAGGAGTCTCTAAAAAACGTCTTTCAGAGCTTCAGCAAGGTCAAACCTTGGTGGGGTATGCAGAATTAGAAGATGATGCCCCTCCTACTGGAAATCATAGTTTTATCAGACGAATTTTCACACTTCGTGAAAATGACAATGAAGCTTACAAAGTAGATAACCCTACACAGGCATATCATCCTGCTGAAGCAGTGGAACCATTAAGTATAGAACCTAAACACAAGGGGCTATCTCCGAGTAAGAAATCTCAAATAGCTGTGAGAGTTCCCCGTAGTCTTTTTAGCAAGCTCAAAAGATATGTTCAACAAACGGGCATATCTCAAACTGATGTCATAGTCAGCGCTCTAGCTAGTCATCTAGATTCTGTAGAAGATTTACCAATAATTCAGAGGATACTAGAACTTGAAAAGAGAGTTTCCGTGTTGGAAATCAAGAGCTAATAGATACAGCAATTAGGTCATTCCCATCTATTCTATAGGTGGGTAATGACCACTTGACTGCACAATCTGTATAGACTTTAAACTTAGTGTAAAACGATGGTACAAACAATTCAAGCTCGAAATATTGCGCTGAACGATTTGGAAAGCCAATTCAAAATTGAATTAGTCGAGGATGACCAATTTTTCCGAGAGTGGCAAGATAATTTACCAGAAATCTCGGAAGCTGAGAAACAGCGATTAGACAGAGTGAAAGCAAGTTACAGGAATTTGCTCAAACGTCCCCCACTTCTAGAAAATACAGTCAAAATGGTGGTGCTGTCTCCGTTGTTGGATTTAGCGGATTTTTATCTTTCTCCTTTTCACGTTACTTCAAAAAAGTCTGTAGAAATTATTGACGAAGATGAAGGAATGATCGTGAGGGGACAGTTGGATGTTTTGGCTTTGTTTCAGGAGTTTTGGGTAGTAGTTGTCGAGTCCAAGCAAGCGGCGTTTTCTTTGGAAGTAGGGATTCCGCAGTTGCTGGCGTATATGTTAGCTAATCTGAATAGCGATCGACCTACTTACGGATTGCTAACGAATGGGGCAGATTTTCTGTTTGTAAAGTTAGTTAAGGGAGAAACAACACAGTATGCTTTTTCTCGGAAATTTTACCTTTTCAACCCAGGGAACGAGTTGTACAGCGTACTTAGTATTTTGAAGCGTATCGGTGAGTTGAATATTGGCAATTTGGCTGAGTAGGGGGTTCAGAAACCGGGTTTTTTTACGAAAATATTGGGTTTTCATCGGCAGATTCAGTAAAAAACCCGGTTTCTTTGCTTGGAGTGCATAAGTCCTGAGATAGATGATTCCAGGTTCTCCCAGATTATGCTGAGTTCCCGTCTAGTTGGAAACTGGTCTGGGTACTTCGTAGGTCAAAAAGTCATAGGCCATTTTTGTATTCGGAAAAATAGCTTGGGCTTCCTTGAGCAAATCATCTAGGACGATGGGATTTCCCGGAGCGTAACGGGGGCTAAAATGGGTCATAATTAGCTGTTTCGCCCCAGCACTCAAAGCCACTTGAGCAGCCATTGTCGAAGTTGAATGGAGGCGATCGAAGGCCATTTGAGCATCTTGATGAGCAAAAGTAGCTTCATGCACTAACAAGTCCGCATCTTTGGCTAATTCCACAGCACCGTCACAATAAACTGTGTCGGTACAATACACAAACTTCCTACCGATTTGATCTGGTCCACAAAAATCAGTGCCTTTAAACTCCCGCCCATCCGATAACTTAACTGTTTTTCCTTGTTTTAATTCGCCGTAAATAGGCCCGGAAGGAATACCGACTGCCTTCGCTTTTTCGACATCAAAATGTCCGGGACGGTCTTTCTCGGTTATGCGGTAGCCAAAAGCAGTAACTCGATGCTTCAAAGGGCCGCAACTCACAATATATTCGTCATCTTCATAGATGACTCCTGGATGACTTTTGTGGACTTTCACTGGGTATGAAAAATGGGTTTGGGAATAGCGAACTCCAGCTTGCAAATATTCTTCAAGTCCCGGAGGCCCGTAAATATCGATGCGCTTGACATTCCCCGCTAAACCGCAGCTAGCCAGCAAACCCATTAAGCCGAAAATGTGGTCGCCGTGTAGGTGGGTGATGAAAATGCGGGTGAGTTGGCTGACTTTGAGCTCGCTGCGCAGGAATTGGTGCTGGGTTCCTTCGCCGCAGTCAAATAGCCAGAGTTCTGCTCGCTGGGGCAAGCGGAGGGCGATGCTGGAAACGTTGCGCGATCGCGTGGGTACGCCTGAGCTAGTTCCGAGAAATGTAATCTGCAAGAGTCAAATCACCTCAATTAAAGTTAAAAAATATGTTACATATATCCAGAGTGCGGCTAATCCGACCTTCAGGAAATGCCGATCGACAGGAATTGGCATCAATCCCTGTTCCTGGGCTGGGCTGTTTCATTCTCAGATAAATCATCGTTTTGTAGGGGTAGTGGATGGTGCGTGCCTACCCGCCCCCACCGACAATTTTCCGTCATTTCAGGCATTGGGGCAACCACGGGGGGATTGCCCCTACAAAGAATGAAACAGCCCTGTGTTCCTGGGAGGATCTACTCGCTCAAATCATTTTTGACGCGCGCAGAGAGTGTTAAACCCAATTCTAACGTTTTCTTTCTGCTATTCTCTTGCTTTTTCCAGAACCGAACCATCTCGAACTTGAAAATTTGTACATAACAGGAGGAAAATTATCAAATGCAGCCAGGAGTGTTCTTTGCTTCCTTTGTTTCGACATTAGGAAAACGCTATTTTTGGATTTCGCTGTTGTTTTGGCTGGTAATGGTAGCCCCAGCACAGGCGGCGTTGATCTTGCGAGTGGCAATCCAAGACGGGGCAAGTCAGGTAAGAGTTGGCAGTTCCACTAAGGCTGCAATCCGGGATGGTAGTGGCCGTAATTTGGGTGAGTTGACGGCAAACAGTGCTTTGTCTGCTCAATTTCGATCGGGAAAAGTGACCATTGGCTCCTGGGCTGCCAATCAAATTTGGATCGAGCCGACGGGGAACGGTTATGTTTGGATTGGCGATCGATGGTATCGGGGACGCACCCTTGTGAGTCCGCAAAAAAATGGCTTAACTGCCGTCAATTATGTTGATATCGAACAGTATCTCTACAGCGTTCTCGGCGCTGAAATGAGTGGCAATTGGCCTCAAGAGGCTTTGAAAGCCCAAGCCGTCGCCGCCCGTTCCTACGCTATCCACCAGCGCCTCAAAAGCGAAACCGACCTTTACGATGTAGATGCGACTCAATCTTCCCAGGTTTATAAAGGACTGCAAACAGAATCTTCGGGTACTTACTCTGCCGTGGATGCCACCACGAGTCAAGTTCTTACCTACAACAGTCAAATTATTTTAGCGGTATTCCACTCTGCTTCTGGGGGACATACTGAGAATGTTGAGGATGTTTGGACAGAAGCGTTGCCTTATCTGCGGGCTGTTCCCGATTTTGACCAAGGGGCACCGGTTTACCAGTGGAAAGAAAATTTTACACAGGCTCAAATCAGCAGTCGGATTTCTGGCGTTGGTAATGTGATCTCCATGAAGCCTGAACGCACGACAGCCTATGGTAGCGTGATTACGATGAAAGTAGTCGGAGATGGCGGTTCTAGGGTGATGACTGGTGCGGATCTGCGTCGGGTGCTGAATTTGAGGAGCACTCGCTTTACGGTGATTCCTCAGTATGGGGGGATTTTTAGTGGCAGAAATAGCGGTAAGCCTCCGACGGGGTTTCAAATTGCTGGTAAAGGTTTCGGTCATGCTGTGGGCATGAGTCAGTGGGGCGCGTACAATTTGGCAAGGCAGGGATATGGCTACCAGCAGATTTTGCTGCACTATTATCGGGGTGCTTCTTTGGCTAGAATTGCGGTGCAGTAATTGGTAGGAATTGGTTAGTGGTTGAATGACTAAATACAGGATTTATATGCAGAAGTGGGAGTATTTATTGGTGGATGCTAATATGTATCCTTTTGGTAATAAATTGATTAGTTTATATGTCAATGGTGAAGAACAACAAGAGTGGAAACAAGGATTTTTACATTTATTTATTAATGAATTGGGGGATGAGGGCTGGGAACTTGTGGCTCTCCGTCATGACTCGAAGTATGACCAGAATAGTTTGATTTTTAAACGCCCTAAAGTGGTTAAAAAATTGAGGAAGATGCCAGATTATTCGGCGGTTGAAACCGCGACTAAACAAACAAAGGAAATTCCGGCGGTTGAAACCGCGGCTACACAAACAAAGTCCACCTCCGTGGACTAACTAACAAAAAATTTGGAAATTCCGGCGGTTGAAACCGCGGCTACACAAACAAAGTCCACCTCCGTGGACTAACTAACAAAAAATTTGGATAGTTTGCGTAGTGTTGGTAAAAAATCTCGGCTTCTCTTCGCCCAGGCTACTTGATTGATTACAAATTTTCCGATCGCCCAATCCGCTTTTGCCACTCAGCATCTATCTTAGCTGACTGTTCTAGTTCTTGCGCTGTTAATTCGGTTTCTGTGGTATAAGCTAAATCTTGTCCATTCAAAATGTTTTCTGCTGCAAATTCGCTGGCATAGGCAAGTTTTTTTTGTAAGTTAGGATCGGGTTGATTTAATAACATTGCTCGCTGCTGTCGCTCTTGATTGCGGGCTGCGATGCTGCTATTTTTCCACTGAATCCAGAAGTAGCGAATTAGGGGAATTGTCAGAAATCCGACACCGTAAATCAGCAGCATTGGATAAATAGTGGCTACTAAACTGAGCAATCCACTGCCGATCGCACTTTTAGCTAATAAACTCCCTAAAACTAATGCACCTACTAAATTCACCGCTCCCAAGCCTGCTGCGAGCATGATTTGTCCAGAACTAGCGTGGCTGAAACGCCACAGCATTTCTCGCAAATAAGCTGCTACTGGTTCAGAATTTCTCTCAGTCGCGGTGGTTTGCAATTGCGGGAAATGATAGACTATTTGCCCTTCGGGACTGACTTCGGGACGGCCGTCAAAACGGGCTAGGGCTGGTAACATATACTCTTCGTATTCAAAGGCGTATCCCTGTCCGAGGTTGTCGAGATAGGGCGCAATTTGTTCGGCTGCGATCGCACCTTTGTTGTTCCGAATAGTCGCGGCAATACTGCTCCACTTACGATCTTCTAAATTATAATTGGGATTGCCATCTCCAAATAGAAAGGAGAAAACTGATTCTAGAAAACTCATTTCGGGTTTTTGGCCTGTTGAGCGCGATCGCCTTTGGTAGTAAGGTTCATCGTGATTCCAGTAAAATAGCCAAATTAAGTCGTTCGAGAAGTAGGGAAAGAAGGAAAAGCCACCGCCGCTGTTGCCCCCTCCGCCTCCACCTCCATCATTGTTGTCGTTATTGCTCAAAACCGAAATTGCGACAAATATCGCCACAAATATTAAGATGATAGAAGCTACTAAAACTATGCCAAAAGATATCCGAATCAGGTAAAATAGAACCCGCCAAATTTTTTGCCACCATTCCTCTAACTGCAACCGTAAAAATTTGTTGCGTAAAATATCTTGAAAGTTTTTGGGAAATAGGTAAGCAATATCGCCGGATTCTGCTACTTGCAGGTGGCCACCTGCTTCCGAGGCTAGGGTTAAGAGTTCTCGTTCGGCAAAATTGACATCTAGTCCAGCTTTTGCCGCCACGTCTCCAACCGTAACGCGGTAGCCAAGTTCTGTGACGGCTTGCATAACCTTGGGATTTGGGGCCATGTCTTTCTCTTTGTGAAAATTACCCGGTTATTTTCAATTATAGGTTGCCAGCCTTCAAACTGGTTTATACCAGGAGAATTCAGGCTGTTTGGAGGCTGACCTTGACTTTGGTGCAAAATGTTGGTAGTGTTTGGGCGCATGAGTTTTGAGTAGTATCAAACATTAGTTGAACCTAGAAAAGTTAATAAAAGTTTAAATAAGTCTAAAAAATAGGTTTTTTGCAATTTTTGCAAGAGTTATTTAAAATAGATAGGACTTCCCCGTGTTTTCAGGTTTACAGTTGAGTCTCAAAAGTCTTTTGAGACTCATCGGTGCTAATATAAACCAAAATAGTGCCACAACTCTTAATAGGAAAACTTTACCGACTAATTTATAGGATTAGTCATCAACCAAAGAATCACATATGCCAAGAACTCAACGCAACGATAACTTTATTGACAAAAGTTTCACGGTAATGGCTGATATCATCCTCAAGATTATGCCAGCCAAGAAGCAGGCGAAGGAAGCTTTTGCTTATTACCGAGATGGTATGTCGGCTCAATCTGATGGCGAATACGCTGAAGCTTTGGACAATTATCAGGAAGCGCTGAAGCTGGAAGAAGATCCTTACGATCGCAGTTATGTTTTGTACAATATGGGGCTGATCCATACCAGCAACGGGGAACACGACAAAGCTTTGGAGTATTACAGCCAAGCTCTAGAACTCAATCCCAGAATGCCCCAAGCCCTAAATAATATTGCTGTGATTTATCACTATCAAGGAGAAAAAGAAAAGGAAGCTGGGAATCTGGAAGCGGCGGAAGGGCTGTTTGATAAAGCTGCCGATTATTGGAAGGAAGCTATTCGCTTAGCACCGAACAATTACATTGAAGTGCAAAATTGGCTGAAAATAACAGGTCGATCGCAGATTGATGTGTATTTTTAACTATGATTGGGCATAGGGCATCGGGCCTTGGTAATTGCTAATAGTTAGTAGTTAGTAATTTTGCTAATAACAACAAATAATCAATGCCCTATGCCCTATGCCCTATGCCCTATGCCCTATGACCAATTCCCAATTCCCAAATTTTATGATTGATAAAGAAGAAGTTCGGAAAGTAGCAAAGTTAGCGAGATTGGAATTAACTCCTGAAGAAGAGGAGCAGTTTACTGGTCAACTCAACGGTATTTTGGATTATTTCGAGCAGTTGAGCGAACTGGATACAAGTAAGGTAAAACCGACAGCACGGGCGATCGATGTTAGTAATGTAATGCGATCGGACGATTTGCAACCTTTTGCCGATCGCGAAAATATCTTGGCTGCATCTCCCGATCGCGATGGCGAGTTTTTCAAAGTACCTAAGATTATGTAGGGCTTACAATTCCAAAACAGAAACCGGGTTTTTTCGACAATACTTGATTGCAGCCCAAAATCTCGGAAAAAACCCGGTTTCTCCACCTCACCCAAAGCCTCAACAAAATTCCCTCATCTCAGCTATAATCAAAAACATCCTCTCCATCCCCACATACCCGCCATGAGGCACTGGCCCCCCGAACAACAACTCCAAAACGGCAAATACATCATCGAAACCATCCTCGGTGGTGGCGGATTCGGCGTCACCTACCGCGCCCAAAAACCCAAAGAAGGCAAAGTAGTCGCCATCAAAACCCTAAATGCCAACGTTCAAGGGAAGCCAAACTTTCGCGAATTACAAACCAAATTTGTCAACGAAGCATTATCTTTAGCCCGATGCAGCCATCCCCACGTTGTCCAAGTTTACGAAGTATTTCCCGAAATGGCAGGAAATATCGAATTGTGGTGCATGGTGATGGAATTAATCGACGGCACTAATTTAGCTGAATATCTCGAAGATAACGGCATTTTGTCGGAAGTGAAAGCTTTGCCAATTATTCAACAAGTCGGAAGCGCCCTGAGTTTTGTCCACCAGCAGGGACTTACTCATCTGGATGTTAAACCGCAAAATGTTATGTTAAGAACCCCCCCCAGCCCCCCCTTGGTAAGGGGGGGAGTAAGAGAAAATTCCCTCTTCTCTTCTTCCCCCCTTAGTAAGGGGGAAGAAATCTCTTCTTCGCCCCTTAGTAAGGGGGGCGAAATTTCTTCTCCCCCCCTTACCAAGGGGGGGCTGGGGGGGGGTTAAAATCTAAACAACCAACGAACAAACTAAAAAAACGCTCTTACTCCCCCCCTTACCAAGGGGGGGCTGGGGGGGGTTAAATCCTATATAACAATGACAAAACTCTACAACAGAAGCTCAGAAAAATTCAAGCGACAGAAGCTTCGCGCAGAAATGACAGAAGCAGAAAAGCAGCTATGGAAACGTATCAGAAACAGACAGCTTGAAAATTGTAAATTTCGCAGACAATATAGTGTAGCAGCATTTGTGCTAGATTTCTATTCACCAGAAATCAAGTTAGCACGCTTAAGTTGATGGTGACAGTCATTTTGTAGATGGTGCTGTAGAATATGATGCAGAAAGGCAAGCGTTTATTGAATCGGCAAGGATTAATTTTTTGAGGTTTACTAATGATGATGTTTATCATAATTTGGATGGGGTTTTAGAGGTGATTGTGGAGGGGATTAAATCGCTGAGAATATCGGGTGTTTTACCCCCCCCAGCCCCCCCTTGGTAAGGGGGGGAGCAAGAGTTAATCCCCCTTGGTAAGGGGGGGAGCAAGAGTTAGGAGGGTAGATTAGATTTAATCGTTTATTGCATCAACTCTTTTACCCCCCCCAGCCCCCCCTTAGCAAGGGGGGGAGCAAGAGTTAGGAGGGTAGATTAGATTTAATCGTTTATTGCATCAATTCTTTTACCCCCCCCAGCCCCCCCTTAGCAAGGGGGGGAGCAAGAGTTAGCCCTTTATTAAGGGGGGAGCAAGGGTTAGCCCTTTGTTAAGGGTGGGGAGCAAGAGTTTCGAGCATCCAAATCCAAAATTGAATAATCCAAAATCTATAATCTATATGAGTTCAAAAGTTACCCTCACCATCACCGCAGGTAATCTCAAAGGCCAATAATTTATCTTTGACACCCGCACTACTTGCATTATTGGCCGCGCTAAAGATTGCTACCCCAAGATTCCCGATGACGACAAACACCGCACCATTTCCCGCTATCATTGTTTGCTAGATATCAATCCTCCCGATATCCGCATCCGCGATTTTGGTAGCAAGAATGGTACTTTTGTTAATGGCAAAAAAATTGGTCAGCGAGAAGCTCATCAATCTCCTGAAGAGGCGGCTCAAATTCAATTTCCAGAGTATGATTTGGGGGAGGGAGATGAATTTACACTCAGCGATACTTCTTTTCGAGTTGCTGTTGCCCTTGACCCGGAAAATGCCAAAACAGCCCAACAACAATCACCCCCTACTATTCCCTCAAATCAAGAGAATCTGAAATTTATTACAAAAGTGCAGCAGATTTTAAACAAGCTCTATTAAACACTATATCATAAATTACTGATAATAATCCTTCCGATGTCAGTATTGTTAGCAATCCATAATTTGAAAACCGTGGGTTCAACACTTAGTTCAAACCCAGGCTATGACATTACAAACGATTAAATTCTCACCGCAAAAGATGCTGCCAATTCCCGTTCCGGTTCCATACCAACTGTAGGCGGCATTGAACGATTTGCAACCTGCTCGATTAATCGTAGATGTTGCGGCAACATTTTAGCTAAACTGTAGCGTTCCAAGGCTGTTTCACGGGCTTTGACGCGAACTTCTGCCATGCGAGTAGGATGGTCTAAAACTTCATCAATGCGATCGGCTACTTGTTTCGGCGAGAAGTAATCGACTAACAAACCGTTTTCTCCATCCCGAATCACTTCTCGGACTGGCCCGGTGTCGGAACCGATGACTAAACATCCCGTCGATAGAGATTCAATCATTGACCAAGATAGCACAAAAGGTCTCGTTAAATAAACGTGCACATCCGATGCTTGAATGACTTTTAAGTACAGTCCGTAAGGTAGCGGCCCAACAAAGTGAACTCGCGACAAATCTAGCGGGACTTTTTTGAGCATATAGTCTTTGTAAGACTCACCATTAGGTAAAGAACGCCCGTAACAAACTCTGTCGGAACCAACAACTACGACGTGACAATTGGGGCGGCGTTCTTGTACATAGGCGATGGATTCAATAAACTCTGGAAATCCTCGGTAAGGTTCCATTCCTCGCGATACATAGGTGACAATTTCATCAACGCCGGACAAATCTAAGTTAGGCAAAACCAGTTTAGCACCGGGGTCTGGTTTGAAGTAGTCTGTATCTACGCCGTCGTGAATTGTGGAGAGTTTTTGTTGTAATTCTGGCGGAAATTGCGATCGCTGCCAATAAGTGGGCGACAAGCCCCAATCGCAAGAGTATAAATCCACTAAAATCGGCGCATTCTTAATTCTAATTCTCGCCATATCGTCCACTGTTAAAGGTTCCGCGGGGTCGAAATCTGCGTCGGAACCGATCGCGTGATAAAACCACTCGAAGTAGCATAAAAGTGGCGTATTTGGAAAAGCTTCTTTGACAAACAATGTCGGCCCCCAACCGGAATGACCGCAGATAATATCCGGTACAAAACCATCGGCTTTGAGTTGTTCAGCCATTCTAAATACGGCTTGTCCGTAGATGACGGCACTTTCTAAGGGGCGAACGTATTGGTGAGTCTGGGCGTTGGGTTCTCGGCTGGGTGTAAATGCAGCTTTGCGAACACCGGGAATGTTCCATTCTGGCCGCTCGTTTTTAGTTCCAAAAACTACTTGGTTATTGGGGTCTGCGCCTAACGCCGTGATAATGTGGCGGTATTGGGCCGGAAAGTTGGGATGGAGAAATAATGCTTTCATTTTAGAAGGAAGAAGGAAGAAGGAAGAAGGAAGAAGGGAAACGGCATTGCCATTTCCGAATTTTTACATTAGTCCACGGAGGTGGACTTTGTTTGTATAGTCGCGGTTTCAACCGCCGGAACTTACTAATGGCGCTTTGCAGATCCAGACGCAATCGCGTGGTACTGAAGATGTATTTTTCAGGATGATTTCATAGTTTAAATGGTTGAGAAATTTTTCCATAATTGTATCAGTCATCACTGAAAATGCCGTACCATCTCTGCGTCCTAGCAAGTTTTTATCCCACTCGTTGGTGAATTTTTCCCAGCCTAATTCGCTGAGAATGTTCCCATGGTGAAAGACGCAAATGCGATCGCCTCGCAGCAGTTTCGGAATGCGAGTTAGGTAGTTGAATATATCCACTGGTTCTACGTGCACCATTGTATCGTAACAAAAGCAGGCATCAGCCGATTCTGGGGCGATACCATCTAATGTTAAACCGTTAAGTTTTACATAGGAAACGCGATCGTCTCCCAAGCGCGATCGGGTTGCTTCCAGCATTTGACTAGAAATGTCAGCACAAATTAGTCGATCGCAATATTTCAGCAGCAACGAACTGGTTTTGCCACCACCGATGCCAATTTCCAACACCCGATGTTCTTTTTTGATATAAGGCGCAATAAATTCCTGTTCTATCAAAGATTCATATTCTGATAGTGAATTAGCCGCACCAGCACCTTTTCCGATCCATTCATCGCCCAAATAAGCAAGTTCAGGATTATTCTCTTTCCATTCTTGGGCGTAGCTATCCCACGCTCTTTCGTAGTCTATTTTAGGCGGTGTTATTTCCATTGTTTTTGGTTTTTTATGTCTCAGAATACACAAACAAAAATCACTTGATAGTCCTCCCGGCATCTCCATTAAGATTTTTTCAATCTCAAGCAATAACTTGACAATCGTTTCACTCTTTGGATCTCCGTCGGAAAGTTGATAGTGATCTAACAAAGGGTAAAGTTCATGAAGCAACCCTCCACCGGCCGGATTCAAAACTTCCACATCAAAGTAGAATTCTAAAAACGGCAGTATCAGCTTTGACCTGACAGCTTCCGAAGGGTCTTTCGCGAATACTCTCTCAATACTTGGACTGGCAAATATTTCAGTTGTTCCCGACCTCAGCCTGTAGTCAAAGCATTTGTAGATGCGATTAATCAAAGCCTCTTGGTTTTGATTATATATATTGTAGCAATCTCCTATGTATTCATTGACAATAAAATATCCATCGGGTTTTAAACATTTCCGAACAATTGACAAACATCTTTCTAGTTCTCGGACGTGATGGAGGGAACCAGAGCAAAAAACTAGATCGTATTTCTTACTATCATCAATGGTAAATAAATTAAAATCATCTTGATAAAAATTAATTTCTACTCCGGCTGCTGCGGCATCTTTTCTAGCAATTTCTAAAGAACTCTCGGAAAAATCAAACGCATCAATTTGAGTAGCCAATCCTAATTTAGCCATTAAAATCTCGTGATTCCCGACACCGCAACCAATAGACAACAGGCGCTCGAACCGTTGTTTTTTGAAAAATTTATTAGCTAACCAGCTTAACCAATAACCATTACCCTTAGCACCTGAAAGTCTATGGTTGATAGCAGCTTCAATAATCGGATTAGATAACCAGTAACCTTGCTTTCCAATGGCAGCAGTGGGGTTAGTCTCCCAATAAGTTTTAGCCGTTAATCCCTCGGAGGTGTTATCTTCTATAGGCTGGGAATTTGACTGCATACTTTTTCACCCTTTAATTTTCAACAGTTACTTTTTAGTAAAATAGGCTTCTCGAAAAATCTGACCGTAATCTTGAGTCATTTCTTCAAAAGTATTCAATGACTTTAACACATATTTAGCATTTTCTGCTAACCGCTGACGCCAAGATTTATCCTCCAACAAAGTATGCAATGAGGCCGCTAGTTCTTCTGGGCGATCGGGGGTGTAAAATAAACCGTTAATTCCCGGTCTAACTTGTTCTTTAATCCCAAAAACCGGCGTTGTAATAATTGGTAAATCCCACGCCATCGCCTCTAGAATCACCCTGGGAAAACTTTCAATCCGAGAAGTACAAACAAAAATATCGGCGGCCTGGTAATATTTTCCCGTCTCCGAAGTTTCGGGGACAATAGTCACCCTTTGCCGTAATTTTTGTGGCAACTCACCAACCAATTCGGCTAATTTGTTGCTGTAAATACTAGGGCGATCGCCCACAATAAAACACCTAATTTTGTCGTGCCATTCTTCCGCCACCAGCGCCAGCGCCTTGACTAAATCCTGTTGACCTTTTCTTTCACATACTGTTCCCAGCACCAAAATTACCACATCTTCTGGCTCAACACCGAGACTCTTTCTCGCCAATTCAGGATTGTCCGAATTATCCAATCGACTCAAGTCTAAACCATTGTGAATGACTGTAAAATTGTGGTGGCTATTCAGAGGTAAATATCTATCTCGCGTTGCATCCGCCACAAAAATCACCTTGTAAGGAAACCGAAAACACTCTAAAGCTCGTGCCGCAATCTCTGAACCGAACCTGTTAAAATAAGTTTGCCAAGGTTCGCTTTCATGGACGTTCCAGACTGTCGGAATTCCGATTTGCTGCGCCGCATCAACTACAAAGAAATTTTCTAAAGTATTAGCATAAATCGCATCTACTTTGAGTTTCTTAATTTCTTGGCTAAAATTCTCGATCGCCTCATCATAAGCATCACGCTGGTAGATATGTTCCAGAGGATTATCATAAATAATTACCTCAATGCCCTGCTGTTCGTAAGTTTGACGTAGTGGCCCATCGGAAACACAAAAGACGATGGGCTTAATCACACCCAAAGCAGCCAACTTCACGGCGATTTCATATTGATGTAACGGCGCACCCGTGAAATCAAGGGAATTACTACACATCAACAATTTGATCGGCTTAACTCCGTCCCAGGGCTTTGTTTGTACCGCGAGCTCTTCGACTTCGCTTAGAGGCCTATATTCCTGCATAAAAAATCGGACTGGTTGAATCCGAAAATATTCATCTTCCAAAGACAAGTGAGGACTGTAACAACTATCTTTTTTACCCGCATACTTGCGTCGAAATGCCGCTACTTCTGTGGGATTGTCATTAAAACCCCTAGAAGCTCCCTCTTTGTGTAACAGTTCCGCATCGGGACAATATACGCAGCGATAGCCATTTTCTAACAATCGGTATCCGTAATCGGCATCATTGTAAGCAACAGCAAAATTAGCCTCATCAAAACCGCCCAATTCTAAGAACAATTGACGGGGAGTTAGCATACAAGCAGCAGTCACCGCCGAGTAATTTCGCGTCACCATCGCCTGAGAAAGATAGCCTCGATTATCGCTACTCATCAACTTAAAAGCGTGACCAGCTAAACCATGATGGAGTCCATGAATTATGCCCGCGTGCTGAACTCTATTATCGGGATATAACAGTCTCGCGCCGACAGCACCCACCTTGGCAATTTGTGCGTATCCCACCATCTGACTCAGCCAGCGCGGGTTGATTATCTCAGTATCATTGTTCAAAAACAAGATATATTGGCTGTCACATTGTTCGACAGCGCGGTTGTTAATTGCTGCATAACTAAACCTTCCTTGCTGATTTTTGATGGGCAAAACTTGGCATTTTAAGTTTTTGAAATATTCCAGGGCTTTGGGGTCGTCGCTTTCGTTATCGATGACGAGAATTTGATAATTTTTGTAAGTGGTAGCCTCCAGAGAATCCAGACAGGATTTAAGCAATTCTGGCTGATTTTTAGTGGGAATAATAATTGTCACCGACGGCCCGGTATCGGGGAAGTTTTGAGCAAAAATTCCCAAATTTTCTTTGATTGCCCAGGTGTGCTGAGCAACTTCTCCTTGGATTTGTTGGCGGTTTAATGCGTCTTGAATTGCTTTTTGACCTGCTGAAAAACTGGCTGGTTTCGCGGCTCCAGATATGGCGGTAGAGCCTGGGGCGGTGCGCCAGTGATATAATACCAGTGGCAGATGGGCGACGTGGCGAGAAATTTCCGTTGCTCTCAAGGCAAAATCGTAATCTTGGGAGCCTTCAAAACCTAATCGCATACCCCCTACTTGTTCAACAATCTGCTTTCTGACGGCGCACAAATGACCTAGATACATATAGGAAAGTAGCAATTCTGGCGACCATTCGGGTTTGAATTGCGGGGAAAATCGGCTGCCTTTGGTGTCAATTTTATCGTCGTCGGAGTAGAGAAAATCTGTGGTGGGATTGGTGGCAAAATATAAGGCAACTTCTCCTAATGCGTCGAGAGTTAGTTCGTCGTCGTTGTCCAAAAATACGATGATTTCACCTGTGGCGATGGCTAGGGCGCTGTTGGTGGCTGCGCTGATGTTGCCGTTTTCTTGCCGAAAGGTAAGCTGAATTCGAGTGTCTTTTGTTGCCCAGTTTTTTAAAGTTTCAATGACTGTTAAATCGGTGCTGCAATCGTCGGCAATACAAAGTTCCCAGTTTTGATAAACTTGATTGCACACGCTGCCGATCGCACTTGACAAAAATTCTACTTCCGGGTTGTAAACTGGCATTACCACCGAAATTTTCGGCAGTGGTGCCTGACAAGATTCTAAACGAGAAATCAAGTAACTGCGCGATCGCTCATTCCACTGATTCACCGACAGCCAAGCATCATACCTATCAATGGGCTGCGGCACAACAAAACCCGCAGGTGGTAGCAATTCCCCTGGCGCAATAAACTGTTGTTGCTGGCTATAAATCTTGGCAAACTGACGCACCACAGACAGTATTTCCCAAGGCATCGGTATAATTCTACCGAGACGTTGTTTTCTTTCTCTCGCCCGTTGCCGAATTGCCTCTATAAACCTCGACAATTCCTCAAATTTATCAGCACTTCTGCGCCAGATATCATAAGGTTGAACCTTCAATATTTGCGACGCTTGAAAAGATAAAATCTCCCCAGTTTCTAACTGTGCGTCTAAAGAAACCAGCCATTCTCCCACAGGCAAATTCACCAGGGCTTCAAAGCCACTTTCCGAACTATTCACCCAATCGGGAAACACTTCACCGACATCTTTTCGTCGCAAACCATAGGCGCATTCTACAGAAGTATCACCACAGACAAGGGTTAATTTAACAATTTTGCGATCGTGGTGACAACACCAACCGGCAAACAAAACCTGACCAGGCCGCTGTTCCCAAACTATGGGCGTATCAAAGGATGCTTGAATTGTGGAAACAAAAAGCGGATAAACTGACAACAGATGCCATTTACCCTTAGTATCTTGCACTTCCAACAGCACTTCGTGTCGTCCCGGTGGGACGGATAATTCAATTCTAAAACCTGAATTTTTAGCGGCACTAATATTAGAGTGAGCTTCCGCTACATCACTTCTTTCTATGCCACAAAAACCTGTAAAAATTGTGTTTTTAATTTTTGCTCGCACCGATTTAATGCTAAATTGACTGTGAAAAGCCCAGCCACTGATTACTAAATCAGAATCGTAAATATGCAAATTGTTTGCACCGTCTATCGAAAAAATAAATCTCGGAAAAAAATCGCGAACTTGGCGTTTTATTTCTAAAATATTTTCTCCGATTTTCCACCAAATAGAAGATTTTATCTGGGCAATTTCCCGGTGAAGTGGTTCAATTTCTTGGCGCGATTTTTCGAGGTTGATGACCGAGGTTCTGAGGTTTTCCTGAATTTCTCTGGTTTCGGTTTCCAGTCGGAGGAACTTCGCTGCTTTCTTCTTTAACTCTAATTCTTTTTCTTCTATTTCTGCCTGTTTTTCTCCCAATTCTGATTCTAAAATTAGCACTTTTTCTAAGGCTATTTTAAATTTAGATTCTTGACCGGCTAACTGTACTTGAGTTTGCCCTAATTCTGTTTCCAATTCTAGGAGTTTGGCTAAAGCTTCTTGAAATTGGGATTCTTTGCCGGCTAATTGTACTTGAGTTTGCCCTAATTTTGTTTCCAATTCTAGGAGTTTGGCTAAAGCTTCTTGAAATTGGGATTCTTTGCCGGCTAATTGTACTTGAGTTTGTCCTAATTCTGTTTCCAATTTCAACAGCTTTTTTAAAGCGTCTTCAAATTGGGATTCTTTGCCTACTAACTGTACTTGAGTTTGCCCTAATTCTGTTTCTAATCCCAAGACTTTTGTCTGAGCTTTTTGAAATTCTTCTTGCCATTTTTTGACTTCAGAGGTGTTGGTTTTTTGCTGTTTTTCCAGTAAGCTAATTTTTAGCCAATCTTGGAGTTGTCCCACAGCAGGTGTAGGTAAACTGATGATTGTATCTGGGGATAAACTGGTCTTGCTGCTTAAATCTTGGGCCTGGGATTCTAAGATTTGATAAATTTCTACAGCTTCGGGAAAATAATGTTCTATCAGGCTATGTCTATGGCTGTTTTCGAGATCGTTGACTAATAGAGATTTGTCAAAATTGTCGGTGGGGATAGCACATAAATTAACCTTAAATTTTTGATTGACTTGATTGATGAAAAATTCGGGATGATTCCCGATCGGGTAAACGTTGGCTAGCAGACAGCGATCGGGAAAACGTTCGTAAAGTTCTAAAACTTGCTGATTGTAGTGAATCCACATTTTTACTGCCATTTCGGGATTGTTCAGCAAGCTGACATCGGTGCCACGACGGTACAGGGAATCGACTACTTCCCAGGGCGATCGATAAACGCAGATAAAATTAGCTTCGGGTAGCAGATTTAACCAAAAATTACTGAAAAGTGCTGTACGCGGGTCTTTCCAGCCCCAGTGTTTGTCTGTTTGTTGATTTTCGGCAATTAATTTTTGGGCGATTTCTACAAATTTGGCTGCTACGGGAATCGTTTTTTCCGAGGTGCAGCCGAGTTCATCTATGCCCTGCGATCGCAAAACACTTTTGTGAAACTCCACAAAATCCACATTCTCAAAATGACCCTTAATATTTCCATCGGCAGGCCCGACTAAATTTTTACCAATATCAACTCCGACTTTCTGAAACAAAGAAGCTGTCAAAGAAGTACCGGAACGGTGCATTCCAGTTACAATAAAAACCGAAGATTTGCTGTCATTATTTATATTCACGTTTTCTCTCCCTCGCCCTAATTCCCAAACCTATTAATTTTATTCTACCTTTGTTTACTCTCCGGCTAAGCCTAGGGCGCGCCTGACTTGAAACCAAGCCGATCTGAGTCTCCAAAATTTGCTGCTTTCCATTGCTAGAATCCGATTATGCGATCGCTCAAATTCTGCTTTGACATAATTTAGCGATTTTTCTGTTTCTTCTAACTGCCCTTTCACAGATAGTAAATGAACTTCTGTCAGCTCAAAATTTCTTTGAACCTCCACCAATTTAGCTTCAGTTTCTTGCAACTTAGCTTCAGTTTCTTGTAACTTAGCTTCAGTTTCCTGCCCCAGGGTTTTAGTAGAAGTTAATTCATTTTTAGTTTGCTCTAATTCTATTTTAGCAGCAGCCAACTGACTTTCAACCAAGTTAATTTTGTGATGGGTAGAACTCAACAAAGACTGCGATAACTTCTGGCTGACCAGGGATTGAACTGTGCAATTTTCAATAATCAATTTCCCGCCACAGTTATTAATCAATTTCACCGTTAATACATCCTGGGGAGAAATAGTATCTTTCCCTAAATAACAGTTCCAGCCAGACTGCAAGATTGCATCTTTCTGAAAATGTTGCTCCAGATCCAGGCGGTCGTAAAAAGGCTCTGTTTTCTGGACAAGCTTACCATTTACCAACACTTGAACCTCATCAATTCTCCCATCCTGATTGACATCTACAGCCCACCCTTCCAAATATAAACTACCCTTTTTGGTAAAAGTAGCAACATCAACATATCCCTCCGGATGATGATTGAATTGCCAGTTATAAAAATCTTTAACCAGGTGATTTGTCACAATATACAAATCCTGAAATCTACATAGACCTTTTTCTATGCGATGCACAAATGCTTTGCCATCACTGACGCGATGCACAATTTCTCGGACAAACTTTTCAGTTACATAAGTTGTGCCGTATTCTTGCTTATTCAAGGACTCAATTTCGCTGTTGGGGCTGAACAAAAGACCTGTGGCTGGCATTTCTGTACCAGGTGCCCGCAAACACTCATCGTGAACGCTAAACATCAAAATGCCATTAGGATTCAACAAATTATACAAATTTTGCAACCAGCCACCAAAGGTTCTTTCTGGCATATGGCTGAAAAAAGAATTAGCGACAATGCAGTCAAACTTTTGGTCAATTAGATAATTTTCTGGATTTCCCGTAGAGACAATACCGTTAACACCGAAGTATTCTGTTTGAAACTTGACAGCCTGGGTAGAGATGTCAGACACCCAAACTCGTTCCGGTGGCATTTCCTGAATCAAAAAGCGGGTAAAGCGACCGTAACCGCAGGCGAAGTCGAGAAAAGATGGCACATTTTCAAAATCGCCAAAATGCCAATCTACAACTTGTTTAACTGTATCCATAATCCGACGACCGAGGGAATAATAGCGCACCAAAGCCCGATCGCTGTCATTTTTTACATTCCTCAGAGCAAACAAATACATTTCATCGTCTTCGCAAATATTCTGTTTAAAATGTTCGGGAAACTTAGCTTGCTCTCCAATTAATGCTTTAATAACAGAATTTTCCACCATATCTAGATTAATGTTGCTCATTATTTCCACAAAATTTATCTGATGACCTCGCTAGACGCTTCTGTTACCATTGAATCAGAATTGACAACAGTTAAACACGGTTCAATCAGCAAGTCAACAATACCGTTGCCACAGGATTCAGTACAAGACTGAACTCTAAACATTGCCACATCTACACAGCGATCGAGATAAGTCAAATCTTCATCTACCGTTCCCACCACCCCGGCATTCAAAAAATAAACCCCAGGATTTAGCAAACATTTAAATTGAAATTTGACTACCATTGTCGTTCCTGCTTCCACATACTTAATTGACTTGCTAGAAGCCTTCAAAGAAGCACCAGCCAACTCAAAGCCGCTAATGGTTTTAATTAACATTCCAAACCTCACTTTGGAAGTAGACTTCGAGAAAGTGACAGAGTAAGTGTAAATATAATCTTGACGACCAATCAAGTGATTTACCACATTTCCCTTCAGCGTAGTGATGCAGGGATTAATAATGGAGGCTCCCCTAGACGGATACCTCACCGTATTCGAGGGTATCATGCCTGGATCGTAATACTCTTCGTAATAGTCCTTGAATTCTGGAATGGATGGCTCTTGTTTAATTTCTCCAGTTGTGCTTTCTGTGGTGACATCCTGAAGGTCTTCTTCCGCTTCCTGCTTGGTCAGCTTATTCAATACTCGAATATCTTCCTTTAACCCCAAAACTTGATCTGGATCGGCATAAATCAATTTTTGATACTTAGATATGACCACCTTGGGCGTGTGAGCGAGCAGTAATTCCCCGCTATCCATTAAAATTGCCGAAGTACAAAGTTGCACCACAGAAGTAGCTGCGTGAGAAACAAATAAAATTGTTCCCCCACTTTCCTGAATTGACTGTAAACGAGCAAAACACTTACGCTGAAAAGCTTCGTCACCGACAGAAAGTGCTTCATCAACCACCAAAATATTTGGCTCAACGCTAGTCGCCACAGCGAAAGCCAGCCGGACAAACATACCGCTAGAATAGGTCTTGACTGGCTGTTCGATGAAATCTCCAATATCAGCAAAAGCTGCTATTTCATCAAATTTTTCTTCGGTTTCTTTTTGATTGAATCCCAGGATTTGAGCGTTGAAAAATACATTTTGCCGTCCGGTAAATTCTGGGTTAAAACCACTGCCGAGTTCCAACAAAGCTGAGACTCGCCCTTTAACTTCGACGCTACCTGCGGTTGGTGTTAGCGTCCCCACAATTATTTGCAGGAGGGTGCTTTTTCCCGAACCGTTGCGACCAACAATTCCTAGAGTTTGTCCCTGAGAAATTTCCAGATTGATGTCTTGTAGTGCCCAAAATTCGTCAGCAAGTTTTTTGCTGGGATAAATTATTTCCTTTAAGCGGTCTCCAGGGCGATCGTACCGTTTAAAACATTTGGAAACATTTTTGAGTGAAATTACAGTTTCTGTCATTGGATTTTAGATTTTAGATTTTAGATTTTAGATTGACTTTAGATCTAAAACAAATTTACAGTATCCTATCTAAAACCAATTTACAGCACGTCAGCAAAAGCCGGACGCAAACGTCGGTAAACAATTAAACCTCCACAAAATATAGCAGCAGAAATTAATGTGGCTACACCCCATTCGCCCCAGTGTTTCACTTCTCCAAGCAGTATGAGGTCGCGGTAAACTTCTGAAATTGCGGCCATTGGATTCAACCAAAAGATCAATCCACGCCACTGTTCGGGAATCACCGATGCTGGATAGACGATCGGCGTCAAATAGAACCAAAAATTTAGAATAACACCTAAAGTCTGAGGAATATCTCGCAAAAATACCGTTAAGCCTGCGGTTAAATATCCCAAGCCGGCAGTTAGCAGCAACTGAGGCATCCAAACCAGGGGCAGCAAGCACAGTGTAGCGTTGAGCTTTTGCGATGATACTGCTACTATGACGATTAAAGCTGCTAGACCCAGAGAGCTTTCAATAAACGCTGTCAAAATGGGTACTAGCGGCAGTAAACCGAGGGGAAATACCACTTTTTTCACTAAATTTGGCTGCCCTACTACGGATACTGCCGACTTAATCAAACCACTGGTAAAGGCACTCCAAGGCAGTAAACCTGCAAACAGCCAGACTCCAAAGGTAATGTCGCTGTTTTCTGGGAAGCCTGCAAGGTTGAGTTTTACCTTGAGGACGATGGAAAACACGTAAGTGTAAATCAGCAATTGTGATAGCTGATTCAGCAAAGGCCACAAATTGCCCAGAATTGAGCCTTTGTATTGAGATTCTAAATCGCGGCGCACTAATGTTGCCAGCAAATTGAGCTTCGCCCGTCGCCCGCGGCTAACCGTTCGGGCTTTGTGGGCAAATCCTTTGACCGATCTCAGCAATTTTTTTGCCCTCGTTCGCTACCTTCACACCTAAATCAACTCAAGCTGCTTGATAGCAGCTTTTGTTAAACCGCAATTATTCCACAGCCTCGCTACTTTGATCAAGGGTTTGTGGGCTAGCTGCACCCAGAGGAATTGTTTGTCAACTACCCATCATCAAGCGGAGTACCGCTATGATGTGGGCTTGTATCAGGACTCCTGCTGTCTTAGTTGAAGCCAGAAGGCACTTATGGGCTGTTGATTAGCCGATCGCCTCGCTGAGTGCCGAACCGATCGCCGCTTTTTGCTCCCCATCATAGCCCCAGCGATCGAAAAACTGCTCATATTCCCCTTGTCCAGTCCGCAAATTTTCTAGCATTTGCTCCGCTAGAGTTTGACAAGCAGGTATTTGCAGAGTTTGAATTAGATGGCGCGATCGCCCTTGTACTCTCTCGGAACCCGCGGCCATTTCCGGCTTGTGATGACGCGAGTGATAGACAACCATTGCGGCCGACATTGCCAGATTTTTGACCAGCAGTTCTGCTACGATCTCAGGAGCCTCGCGCAGTGCATCCAGCACTCCAGGAGACGGTTCATCTGCAAGGTGTCGATCGTCCGTCAGATAGGTGACAAAAAACCCTCTGGCACCGTTGTGTGTGTTCACCAGAGAAGCCACTGCTTGCTGAATCTGGGCCTGTGAAAGTCTATCGGCTTCAATTTCCGACAATAAAGATTGAGTCAGCGCGATCGCCCCCTCAAAAGTTATATTTTCCGATGCTAATAAATCCGACGGTATACTCATAGCAAACTCAATAATTCTCAAGACTATTTTAATAATTGTAAACAATTTCCCCAGTTCGCTCGCAGATTAATATGGCAATTATCTCCTCCAAACAACAGCCTCCCGATCCAAATCTACCCGAACACATTGCCGCAGCCACCCCCAAAAAAACTAAAAATAAAGCTGTAAAACCCCAGACAGAATCGCTGGTAGAACCCCAAGAACTAGCCGACGAAACCAACAGCAAACAAGACGACAAAATCCGACCTCAGCGATTAGCTGAATACATCGGCCAGAAAGACTTGAGAGAAGTTTTGGCGATCGCAATTCAAGCAGCAAAATCCCGAAACGAACCAATGGATCACCTGTTACTGTATGGGCCGCCAGGGTTAGGTAAAACCACAATGTCGCTAATTTTAGCAGCAGAAATGGAAGTTGAATGCAAAATCACCACAGCCCCAGCCCTAGAAAAACCCCGCGATATTGTCGGATTGTTAGTCAACCTCAAAGCAGGAGACGTGCTGTTTATCGACGAAATTCACCGCTTATCAAAAGTAACAGAAGAAATCCTCTATCCAGCGATGGAAGATTGCCGCTTAGATATTACGATTGGTCAAGGCAAAAGTGCAAAAATTCGCAGTATTCCCCTCAAACCGTTTACCTTAGTAGGAGCAACCACAAAAGTTGGGTCGCTAACAGCTCCCTTGCGCGATCGCTTCGGACTGATCCAAAGATTACGCTACTACGAAATAGACGAACTCAGTTTAATTGTCCAAAGAAGTGCCCAAGTTCTCGACACTCCCATGACAGCAGAAGGAGCCACAGAAATTGCCCGCCGAGCTCGTGGCACACCCCGCATTGCTAACCGATTGTTGCGGCGAGTTAGAGACTATAGTGAAGTCAAACAATTAAAGCCGATCACCGCCGAAGTGGCATCGGTTGCCCTAGAATTATTCAATGTCGATCCGCTAGGTTTGGATTGGACCGATCGGTGTCTGTTGACAGCAATGATTGAAAACTTTAATGGTGGTCCAGTGGGTTTAGAAACCCTGGCAGCTTCCACAGGAGAGGATACTCAAACGATTGAGGATGTGTACGAACCTTATTTGATGCAAATTGGATTTTTGCAAAGAACAAGTAGGGGTAGAATTGCCACCATTGCTGCGTATAAACACTTGGGTTTACTCGAAGTGGGGAATAGGGAATAGGGAATAGGGAATGGGGAATCGGGAATGCACTGGTGCACTGGTTCCCAGGCTCTGCCTGGGAACCCAGATCCAGAGGCTCTGCCTCGATGGTATGGTTAAAGGCGAGGCAGAGCCTCTGGATCTGCGTCCCTAGGCAGAGCCTAGGGACGAGGGAAGGCGAGGCAGAGCCTCTGGATCTGCGTCCCTAGGCAGAGCCTAGGGACGAGGGATAACCAATAACCCATAACCAATAACCAATAACCCATAACCAATAACCCATAACTAATAACCCATAACCAATAACCAATAACCCATAACTAATAACCAATAACCAATAACCCATAACTAATAACCAATAACCAATAACCAATAACCAATAACAAATTCCCCATGTTACTATCCCTGAGAATCGAAAACTTTGCCTTGATTGACTGTCTAGACCTAGAATTTGGCCCTAGTTTGAACGTATTTACAGGGGAAACAGGAGCTGGGAAATCGATTATTCTAGATGCGATCGATGCAGTCTTGGGTGGAAAAGTCGATCGCCGAGTGATTCGCACAGGGGCAGCGCGGGCAATATTAGAAGCTACTTTTGAATTGGACAAAGCTGCGGCATTGTGGCTGGGCGAGCAAGAAATTGAACCCATTGATGGGAATTTAGCGGTTTGCAGCCGGGAAATTATGGCCTCTAGCGGTACTCTGCGGACGAGATCGCGTTTGAACGGAATTTTGGTCAACCGCCCCTTGATGGAGCAACTGCGCGATCGACTGGTGGAAATTACTGCTCAAGGCCAAACCGTCCAACTAGGACTAGAAACCCTCCAGCGAGAATGGCTAGATCTCTACGGTGGTAAAACTATTTTGCAAGGGCGATCGAATGTCACCGCAGCATGGCTTGTCGCCAGCGAAGCCAAAACCGCCCTCAACCGCAGACGTCAGTCAGAACAGCAGCGCCTGCAAAGACTTGATTTATTAGAATACCAAGTCCGAGAGCTTGGCCAAGCTCATATCGAAGACGCGGCTGAATTGGAAAACCTCGAACAAGAATCAATCAGGCTTAGTCACGTTGTGGAATTGCAGCAACAAAGTTACCAAGTTCATCAAGCTCTCTATCAAAATGACACTGATGCCGCCTCTGCTGCTGACTTGTTGAGCAAAGCTGAGGCAACTTTAAGCGACATGGCTGTCTACGATGTTCAGTTGCAACCAATTCTAGAAATGGTCAGCGATGCTCTAGCTCAAGCTACAGAAGCCAGCCGCCAAATTAGCAGCTACGGCGAACAATTAGAAGCAGATCCGCAAAGACTTGAAGAAGTAGAAGAGCGAATTCAGGAACTTAAACAAATCTGTCGCAAATATGGCCCGCTTAAAGAAGCGATCGCCTATTATCAAACCATCCAAAACGAACTAAATGAACTTTTAGCAGGAGGCGAGTCTATGGAGGCATTAGAACTCGCCTATCAAGCCTCTATGGAGCAATTAAAGGATGCTTGCAGCCACCTCAGCGCCCTGCGACGAGAAACGGCTCTGAAACTCGAAGCTGCTTTAGTGGCAGAACTCAAGCCCTTAGCCATGGAAAAAGTACAATTTCAAGTGGAAATTGCAGCAGTTACCCCAACAGCAAATGGTGCCGATCGCATCGCCTTTTGTTTCAGTCCGAATCCAGGGGAACCTCTGCAACCCCTAGGTGCGATCGCCTCTGGGGGAGAAATGAGTCGCTTTTTGCTCGCCATCAAAGCTTGTTTTTCGCAAATAGAAGGTGCTAGCACTCTGGTATTTGATGAAATTGATGCCGGGGTGTCTGGGAGAGTGGCTGGGGCGATCGCCAAAAAACTCCATCAACTTTCGGAAAAACACCAAGTCCTTTGTGTGACGCACCAACCTTTGATTGCTGCCATGGCGGACTGTCACTTTCGTGTCAACAAACAGACGATCGGCTCTGAAACAGGCATAAAGGAAGATCTAGCCAACCCTGAATCATCGGAACGTACAGTGGTGCGTGTTGTGGCCCTCAACAGCCAGCAGCGACGGGAAGAACTGGCTCAACTTGCTAGTGGGCGATCGGAAACAGAAGCCATCGCTTTTGCTGAATCTCTCCTAGCTCAGGCCGCTTCTTTGCGCCAAATTCATTCTCAAAAAACTGAAGTTGACCGGAATTATTGTTAAGATTTAACAACTAAACAGGGTATTTATGTCACAGTTAGCTGTGACACTCGATGGCAACCAGATATTAGCATTACAGTTGTACCAGTCTCAGCAACTGTTTTAGCGGCGAAGTTGACAGAAATTCTATCTAGAAACCACAATTGTAGAGATGAGCACACATAATTAGTTAGTAGTGGTGTCACAATGGCGGCTAGTCAAACTTTAGTCCGCATCCATCGACCCCCTGACAGCCCTGGGCTGTTTCATTCTGGTGACAAATCATCATTTTGTAGGGGTAGTGCCTTTGTTTGCCTACCCTCCCCGTCCACTCCTATATTTACAAGAGATTGCAGTCCGCCCAGGCGATCGGACGTTCGGAGTCACCGAATCTAGTTACACTTAGTAAACCTAATGTCAAAATCCGATACCATACCATTTAAAAAAGATTCGCGACCTGTGAGCACCGTGGACTAATGCCCACAGCGCTCTCAATCTCCCACGGTTCTCCCCCAAACGGCCTTTCCTTGCCATCGGTAGGAAGTTCTGTAAACTGGGAAATAGTTTGACAAATACTTTTACTCTACTCTTGTGCAACGCTCCGGGCGATCTACTTGCCAGATCTGCTACCTGAGAGACCAAACCTTAAACTTAAGCTTCTCTAAAGGTCTATGAATTATTCTGCATCTTCCAATCTGTCATCCCTAGGTAATGTGACTATAGATGTCACTCCTATCACTGAAAATCATCAGGAACAGCAATCTCACTATCCCTCTAGCAGTGGTCAAATCGTCACAACCCAAGGAAACTTCTCCAGTTTCCTCGCACCCCTAAACAAGGATAGTTTTAAAGGAGTTGCCAAGGACGTAGAGAACAAACTGAAGGTTGTCAATCAAACCTTGGGAATGCTCGACAACCTCTTAGACAGCCAAGGGTTTGACGCTATCCTTAACGAAATGTTGCAGTCGATTACCCAGAAAACCGGGGAATTGCTCAATGCCGATCGCAGCACTATATTTTTATTAGACGACGAAAAAAATGAACTCTGGGCAAGGGTTGCCAAAGATGAACATGGCAACAACCTAGAACTCAGATTTCCCGCCAATGTGGGCATTGCTGGAGAAGTCGCCACCGGCAGAAAAGGGGTGAATATTCCCTATGATTTTTACAACGACCCGCGATCGACTAACGCCAAAAAAACTGACGAAAAAACAGGATATCGCACCTATACAATGCTGGCGATGCCTCTGATCAATGAAGACACACAAGAGTTAGTAGCAGTCGTTCAACTGATTAATAAACTCAAGGCAGATCATCATAATTACGACCATTTAGACGCACAGATCGATCGGCAAGGATTTACCCAAGAAGACGAACAAATATTTAGAGAATTTGCCCCGTCCATTCGCCTAATTTTAGAATCTTCTAAATCTTTCTACGCAGCAACTCAAAGGCAGCGGGCAGCGACAGCGCTGATGAACGCCGTCAACGCTCTTTCTCAAAGCAGTCTAGACTTAGAAGACACTCTCAAACGGGTGATGGATCAGGCTCAAGAACTGATGCAAGCCGATCGCAGCACCCTGTGGCTAATTGACGAAGATCGAGATCAACTATGGACAAAAATCCCGATCGCAGGTCAACTTCAAGAACTTCGCATACCCAGAAGCGCCGGTTTTGCAGGTATTGTCGCCCAATCCGGCGAACCGCTGCTGATTCCCTTTGACGTGCACGACGACCCCCGCGCCGAAACTTCCAAAAAAACAGACCAAAAAACTGGCTACCGTACTTGCAGTATGCTCTGTATGCCAGTGTTTAATGCCGACCACAAATTGATTGGAGTCACCCAGTTAATTAACAAAA
Source organism: Microcoleus sp. (assembly GCF_041354475.1). Classification (NCBI taxonomy): domain Bacteria; kingdom Bacillati; phylum Cyanobacteriota; class Cyanophyceae; order Oscillatoriales; family Microcoleaceae; genus Microcoleus; species Microcoleus sp. The sequence goes on along the minus strand of NZ_JBGJZU010000015.1, from coordinate 40,155 downwards.
AAAAACAAGGAGAATACCCCCCATACAATCCAGAAAACTGGCCTGAAGCCCCGGAACAATGGCGAGCTAGTTTCAATCGCAACGACATGGAATTTATGAAAGCGTTTAATATCCAAGCAGGAGTAGCCCTGCAAAACGCCAAACTATTTGCCGAAGTCAAACAGCAAGAACAAAGACAAAAAGATATGCTGCACGCCCTGACAAACGGTGTCATATCTACAGACCAAAAAGGCCATATAGTCGCTACGAATCCCAGTGCCAAAAAATTGCTTGGCGTTAGCGATGCCCGCTTGGCAGAAGGTAAATCTTTGCGCGATCTAATTAACTTGGAAAAAGGTGATTTTGCCAAGTGGTTCGATCTGGCATTGCACCCTACAGACGACAAACACCGCCAGCAGTATTACCCTGACCAAGTATTGATTGCCTCCTTCGGAGGACTATTGGAGCCCCCGGAAGGAGAAAAGCAGAGCATAAATTTGTCGATCAATTCCATGACAGATGCTACTGACCCTAGAAAAGTTAACGGAGCATTAGTTGTGATGGAAGATATCAGCCAGGCCAAGCAAGTCAAAAACTTGATGTACCGCTACATGACCCCAGAAGTAGCCGAATCGCTGCTGGCTTCAGGAGATACAGGATTGGGAGGTAAACGCAAGCACGTTTCGGTGCTGTTCTCCGATATTCGTGGCTACACCACACTTACGGAAAAATTGCAAGCCGAACAAGTGGTAGTCATGCTCAACGACTATTTTGAAGTGATGGTAGATTCCGTATTCAACTACGGAGGTACTCTCGACAAATACATCGGCGACGCTCTGATGGCAGTTTTTGGCTCTCCAGCTCCCCTAGAAGATCATGCCTGGTGCGCCATGCAAGCCGCGGTGGAAATGCGGGAAAAATTGAAGGAATTTAATCAAGAGCGAATTGCTAATGGCGAGTTACCGATCAGTATCGGTATGGGCATCCATTCCGACGAAGTTGTCAGTGGCAACATCGGCTCCAGCAGACGGATGGAACTAACTTCCATTGGAGATGGGGTGAATCTCGCCTCTCGCTTAGAAGGGGCAAGCAAGCAGTACGGCACTGACTTAATCATTAGTGACAACACCTACCAAGAATACCGCGATCGACTGGAAGTGCGGGAACTAGATTTCATTACTGTTAAAGGCAAAAGCGAACCCGTCATCGTTTACGAACTTGTCGCTATCAAGCCCACTTACTCCTCCGTTGGTATGGCGCTGACTGAAACAGAGAAAAAAATTGTAGAACACTATAACGCAGGACGCGAATTTTACAAGCAACCTGTTACTCAAAGACTAGATAAGGGTGAGGTGGAGAAAATATTAAAAGATGTGGCGAAAATGCCAGAAACAGAACTCAAACAACTCTCCTACAATGTCGATATACAGTTAGAACGTGAACTGAAAAAATTGTTATATCAACTAAAAAAAGAGCCTGAGTACGATGTAACAAATCAGTCACCAGCCCATAAAATATTCGAGTCAGAAATTAAACTCCTGAAATGGGAAGGTATCAAAAACCTCTCGGAAGATGAAGCCAGACTCTTGATAAAATCTAAGATCGGAGAGTTATTACCAGACGAAATCAAGGAATTGCAAGAGGGCGATGTCAAAAAGATTTTGGAAGCAGATATCAAAGACCCCTCAAATCGAAAAATCAAGCGCCTGAAATCCTCACATATCAGACAGTTATTGCAGGCGAAAATTAAAAGCCGGGCCGAAGAAACAGTAGTAGAGAGGTTAGATGAGGAATTTGTCGAAAATCTGACCCTTGATGGAGTGAAAAAGGTACTGAGCGAAATTAAGACAATGTTAGAACCGAAAGCTAAGAAATCTTTTAGACAGGCACTGGGCGAATTTAAGGAGGTTTTGCTCGTCGATCCCAAAAACAAGGCGGCTAAATTGCACGTCGAACGCTGTATGCTATTTCAGCACAAATTCTCAGATGTACTCAACTGGGATGGGGTGTGGAACCTCACAGAAAAATAGGACTCCCCCGCCCTAAGTCCTGGGGTAAATGCTGCACCAGCGCCCCTCTGGCTGGCGGCCGCGGCGAACCCGGAACCTTAATATCCGAGGGAGCATCCTGATTTTGTAATGGCCATGGCATGACCGCAGACAATTTATTAGTGATAACCAGAAATTTACAGCGGTCATGCTATGGCCCCTACGAATCTATTTGCCAAACACAGATGCACCCATATCCGATTGGGGTGTCAAACCGCAAATTAATTTATTGACAAAACTACCCATAGCTGAATGTTTGGGGAGTTTTTATCCTGCCAAGCTTTTTCTAACATCACTGAGACGGTGATTTTAAATCTGCTCCAACAGGTATGATTGTTGTATGAAAGATGCTGAAAACCACAGCTACTTAATGTTCTGGTCTTATTATGGAAAACTACTAGCGTCAGTTATGAATAATTGGAATTCGCAGTCGGGAGATATTGAGTGGGTAGATCAGGTTTACCAACTATTGCTAGAGATTGCTCGGAACTCCTTGTCCGATATCCCCAGAATGCCACCTAACATTAGCCAAAAGGCTCTACCTCTGATACAGAAGGTACAAAGCATTCAGCAAAGACGAGATGGACAAGTTTTCAAATCCGGTTCCTTTTCCGTAAACGATCGCGAATGGGTCGATCAAGTCTGTCAACTACTGGTGGAACTGACAGGCGCCTCTTTGTCGGAACGACCGAAAATGCCGGAAAACATCGCAGGTAGAGCTTTAACCCTGGCAGACAAGGCGCAAAATATCAAAGAAATCATCGAAGAGAATGCTTCCCTTGCCCCAGCAGATGATGAGGAACCCTTACCGTCTCCAGAGGCGCTGCTGAATCTCTTGCACCACAGTTTAAAAAATCAGCGTGCTAAAAGCTACAAGCCCGATGCTCCCGAATGGCAGCAAGTCTTGAGCCTGCTCGATGTAGTCCAGTCAATTTACAAGGAAATTCAACGTTAGATTGATTCTTCGATCGGCGTGTGCCTGATTTTGTGTCGATCGCGTTATGTCGTGGGTCAGCGCCAAAAAATCAATCCGAGGCGATCGCTTTATATCAATCTTATGCAGCCGTTGGGCCCGATCGCTCCTAAAATGCTATGAAAGGGGTTTGACAAATAGCAAAACCCGGATCATCTGTTAACTTGGAGATATTATTGTGGACTTATCGCTAATTCCGGCACAGCCGAAACCAGGACTGCTCAATGTCCTGATCGAAATTACCGCCGGTAGCAAAAACAAGTACGAATTTGATAAAGACTTACAAGCCTTTGCTCTAGATCGGGTGCTCTCTTCCTCAGTCCAATATCCATGCGACTATGGCTTCATACCTAATACCTTAGCTGACGATGGCGACCCCCTCGACGGCATGGTGATGATGGACGAGCCCACATTTCCGGGGTGCGTGATTGCAGCCCGTCCCATCGGAATGCTAGAAATGATCGATGGAGGCGATCGGGACGAAAAACTATTGTGCGTTCCTGACAAAGACCCACGCTACGCTCACTATAAGTCACTCAAAGACGTAGCACCCCATCGCTTGGATGAAATAGCCGAATTTTTTAGAACCTACAAAAATTTGGAGAAAAAAGTCACAGAAATTCTAGGGTGGCAAGATGTGGATCTAGTAATGCCATTAGTGGAAAAGTGCATCGCAGCCGATCGCAAATAAACCACTAGCCCGCATTCTTGGACTACAACCAGAATCACATACTCCCACACCAAATATGATTTATGGTGTGGGCAGACTAGATTCCAATTTAAAGATATATTTGATTTCATTTGAGGTACTCCGACTGTTTCCCTATCAAACGTTTTGAATGTTTCCCTGTCAAACATTATGATAACGATCGGGTTCCCGGTCCCACCTCACTGCCTGAAGGCTCAATGTTTTTTTAAACTCTCGAATTAAAAAATAAAATCTCAACTCCCAAGTTCCTGCGCGTAAAGCTAAAAAAAATGCCTGATTCCCAAAAGTCCGCAGCCATTCCACAGCCTTCTGATGGCAAAACCACTAGCTCAAGCAGCCCTTTGACCGAGTTTGTCGTTCAGTTTTGGGGAGTCCGGGGCAGCATCGCAACTCCCGGTAGCAAAACCATTCGCTATGGAGGTAACACCTCTTGTGTAGAAATGCGGTTGGGCAAACAACGCCTGATCTTTGACGGTGGCACTGGTCTGCGAGTCCTTGGTCTTAACTTACTGCGACAGATGCCAGTGGAAGCCCATATGTTTTTCAGCCACACGCACTGGGATCACATTCAAGGATTCCCTTTTTTTACCCCCGCCTTCATTCCAGGGAACTGCTTTCACATTTACGGTGCGATCGCCCCCAACGGCACTACAATTAAACAGCGTTTGGCAGACCAAATGCACCACCCCAACTTCCCAGTCCCGATCCAGGTGATGCAGTCAGACCTCAAATTTAATGACTTGACTCCGGGGGATATCATCGAACTCGACGATGTAAAAATCGAAACAGCGCTGCTCAATCATCCCAATACTGCGATCGGATATCGTGTTACCTGGGAGGGACACAGTGCCGTCTACTGCACCGATACAGAACACTTTGCCGATCGGTTAGACGACAACATAGTACACCTAGCTCGCGACGCAGATGTGTTAATTTACGATGCGAATTACACCAACGAAGAATATCATGACTTCAAGTCCCCCAAAGTCGGCTGGGGACACTCCACTTGGCAAGCCGGAGTAGAAGTAGCCAAAGCAGCGGGAGTCAAAAAAGTGGTAATGTTTCACCACGACCCAGGTCATGACGACAACTTTCTCGATCGAGTAGAAGCAGAAGTCCAAGCAGTTTTCGCCAATAGTTGCTTAGCACGGGAAGGCATGAGCATACCAGTGATTTAAGAAAAAATCAACGCAGGCTCCAAAAAACCCGATCGTTGTGGCAAAAATTAGAAGACCAAAGGCAGAAGCAAAATGAAGCACCAAACACCCCGCCGACTTCCTAGGCGAACCTGGCGGGGACTTTACTCAACTTTGCTAGTGTTGATCGTGTTCTGCTGTACCTGCGGGGGATGGGTAGCCGCCCAGACAGCCGATGCTCGCACCCCCGCACCACTAGCTCAAGTATCTGGAATCGAAAATATCGGCACTGTCGATCGTATTCCCGATCGCTACCAACTCGGACAACAACTATACCTCGAAAACTGCGCCACTTGCCACATTGGTTTACCACCGCAAGTATTACCGACAGAAACCTGGCGCAGATTGCTGCAAGATCCCCAACACTACGGACAAACCCTCAAGCTGCTCGTAGATCCACCGCGCCTGCTAGTGTGGAACTATCTGCAAACTTTTTCTCGTCCCCAACAAAAAGAAGAAGAACTGGCTTATCGAGTTGCGAGTTCTCGATATTTCAAAGCTCTACATCCCAAAGTTAAAATGTCACAACCAGCAAATATCAGCAGTTGTGTGACTTGTCATCCGGGTGTATCTCAATACAATTTCCGCAAGCTTACCGCCGAGTGGGAAAACTCCCCCTAGGGAACCTAGGAGTTATCTGCGTTGATCAACCCTCATCTGCTACCCATCGGCGGTTAAATCACCAACCAAAATTAAACAGGCAAAAACAGTTGTGAAAAATTAATTTCAATCTCAGGAAAAGCTAGCATTCTAATCACAGCATTATCTGCAACAACTATCTCAGATTGATAGCCTCCGGGGGCAGGATTTCGATAAATATATGCTTGACGGCTAACTATATCTAAAATCCAATATTCAGCGATATTAGCCCTAGCATAAATCAGGGCTTTTTCCCGACGGTCAATTTGCAATGTCGAGTAGGAAACCTCAATTAACAGCAAGATTTCTGCTTGATTTGGGTGATGGTCGCCATAACCGCCCGGATCAATACAAACAACAGCTATATCCGGTTCTGGTTCCGAAGTTGCCAAAGTAATTGGCAACTGCATCCGAACGTGAGCTTGTCGAGCAAGTAGTTCTTTGATATAATCGGACGATCGCTGGGTTGTGCCAGCATGGATTGGTGTTTGAGGACTCATTTCAACAATTCTCCCATCAAGCAGTTCAATGTTATCATCCTCATTGAGAATACCAGCTTCAATCATCCGGTGATATTCTTCGACTGTCCAGATTTTTTCTTTGGTTGCTGTCATAATCTTTTCTGGTACGGTAAAACATTAAGACTTGATTTCATTTTTCAATTTTACCACGACCTTAAGATTTAGACTACTACAAAATATCACTTTCAATGCGTAATTAGTTATAATCATATTTAGAAGTTTCTGGTGCCATTCAAATGACTCCTCAACTACAAACTCAGCCACTACCAACGAAACAACCAGAAAAAGTCCTCTATCCAGATAGCGATGGACAGCCTATGTCAGATAATACGCTTCAATTTGCTTGGATTGCCAAACTAAAAGAAGGATGCGAAGCCTTATTTAAAGACAATCCAACTGTATTTGTAGCCGGGGATTTACTCTGGTATCCCGTCGAAGGCGATAATAAGACGAGGCGCGCGCCCGATGCTATGGTGGTATTTGGTAGACCCAAGGGATATCGAGGTTCTTACCAGCAATGGCTGGAAGATAATATCACTCCCCAAGTCGTTTTTGAGATTTTGTCACCGCGAAATACTTTATCGGAAATGGCGCTGAAGTTGCAATTTTATAGCCACTTTGGTGTAGAAGAATATTACCTCTACGATCCACAGCGTAACGATTTAACTGGATGGCAAAGATCCGAAACAGGACTAATTGTAATTGAATCCTTGGATGGGTGGGTAAGTCCACGTCTAGGGGTCAGATTTGTGTTTGCAGAACCAGAGTTAGAGGTGATTCGTCCCGATGGAAAGCGCTTTTTGTCTTATGTAGAGTTAATGGAACAGCGGGATGAACTGGAACAACAGCGCGATGAAATCGAGCAACAGCGCGATGAAATCGAGCAACAGCGCGATCGCATGGCGGCAAAACTGAAAGAATTGGGTATTGATCCAACTCAGCTTTAAGACATGATTAACTGGTTCCCAGGCTCTGCCTGGGAACCGATATCCAGAGGCTCTGCCTCGTCGAAGAGAAGGAATAAAGGAAAATAGGAGGCAGAGCCTCTAGATCTGCGTTACCAGCCACAATAGAAGGAATAAAGGAAAATAGGAGGCAGAGCCTCTAGATCTGCGTTACCAGCCACAATAGAAGGAATAAAGGAAAATAGGAGGCAGAGCCTCTAGATCTGCGTTACCAGGCAGAGCCTGGTAACGAGTAATCAACTCAAAATCATCAACCGGTATTCCGCATCCCCGCAGCAATACCATTAATCGTCAACAGAGCTCCCCGCAACAATTCACCTTTGCTGTAACGCGAGTGAATTACCCCCGGCACAGCACCACTACCATGTTGTCGCAAGCGTTTGAGCAGTGAAACCTGCAATAAACCCAAAGGTACAATGGTGGCATTTCGCAACTGCACGGAACGCTGCAATGCCGGATCTTCGTCCAACAAACGTTGGTGTCCGGTAATAGTTAAAACCAAATCGCGAATCAGGTGATATTCGCAAGAAATTTGTTCAAACAAAGTCTGAAAACGCGCTCTATCCTCTGGAAGAGATAACTCTCGGACGTAGTGTTCGGCAATCTGCAAGTCTACTTTGGATAAAGTCATTTCCACCTTAGAAATCACCATTCTAAAAAATGGCCATTTCAAGTAAAAATACTGCAAAAGTTTCAAATGTTCTTCCGGTTCCTCTAGCAAAAATTCTTGTAGAGCCGTACCCACACCGTACCAGGAAGGGAGCAAAAAGCGGCTTTGAGTCCAGCTAAACACCCACGGAATTGCCCGCAAACCGCCGATATCTTTCTTGCCACCACGACGGGCTGGACGAGAACTAATTTGCAACTGACTGATTTCTTGAATCGGGGTAACATGATGGAAGAAATCGACTAAATCTGGCTGTTCGTAGATTAAGTTACGGTAGTGCGATCGCGATTTGGCAGCCAACTCCTCCATAATCTGATTCCAAGGGTCGATGCCATCGAAACCTGTGTGCAGCAAACTAGCTTGAATCACTGCTGCGGCCACAGTTTCCAAGTTGTAAAGTGCTAACTCTGGCAAAGAATACTTAGAAGCCAAAACCTCCCCTTGTTCGGTAATCTTAATTCGCCCGCTAATACTCTTTCCGGGCTGAGCCAAAATTGCCTTATAAGCAGGCCCGCCACCGCGGCCTACAGAACCGCCCCGGCCGTGAAAAATTCGCAACTCCACACCGTAGTTTTCAGCAACTATTTGTAAAGCTTTTTGAGCTTTCTGAATTTCCCAATTGCTGCTGAGGAAACCCGAATCTTTATTACTATCTGAATAGCCCAGCATCACTTCTTGCAAGGAAACAGCCGGGGAAGAATCGGACAGTTGCTGAGCCTTGGCAGCAGCGTAACCTCCAGCTAGTAAAGCGCGATAAAGTGGTAGTTCAAATACCTGCTGCATCACGATCGGTGCTTTTTTCAAATCTTCCACTGTTTCAAACAGAGGTACCACTTGAACGCTGCTAATTCCTGTTGCTGGATCGTAGATGCCCGCTTCTTTTGCTAATAGTAAGACTGCTAGCAAATCGCTGACATCGTGACTCATGCTGATCACGTAAGTTTCGCAAATTTCCGGCCCAAACTCCTGGTGCATTTGCCGCAAGACTCGGAAGGTATTAATTGTCTCGCAAGTTTTGGGAGAAAATGGTAATTCTGCGGGAATTAAAGGGCGACGAGTTTGCAGTTCAGTTGCGAGCCAAATAGTTCGCTCTGATTCCGTCATTTGATTGTAGGGCGTTGGCAAAATTTGCAGGTATTCAGCAATTTCGTTCAAAGCGTCGGAGTGTACGGTGGACTCTTGGCGGATATCTAGGTAAGCCAAATTAAATCCGTAAATTTCTACTTGACAAAGCAGATTTTCCAAGTCTCGGCAACTCAAACCTGTTTCGACCAAATTGTGCTGGATTAGCTGCAACTCCGCCAAAAATTCTGTGCCCGATCGATAAAGACCGGTCATGCCAGCATTTCCTGACAAAGCTTCCCGTTCCCGCTGCAACTCGTCTCCTTTGTAGAGTCGCCAATTACGATCGCGCGTATTTTCCAGTCGCTGAAGCACGTAAGCCAGCTTCAGTCGATAGGGTTCTTGGCGGTAACGAATCGCCCACTGCTCGTAAACTTCCGGGAATTCCGATTTGTCGCGATCGAGAGATTCTAGTAATTCCGGCAATACGTCGCTCCAGTGTAGCGACAAACTCAACAACTCGTTGAGGCGCTTCACCGCATTGATGTACTTACACAGCACCAAATGGCGCTGATAGCAAGCCGTTTGCCAAGTAACTTTTGGAGTCACAGAAGGATTACCATCTCTGTCGGAACCCACCCAAGAACCAAACTTGCAAAAGTTGTAACTGGGTGGTTTCAGGTAAGGGAAAGAAGCGTGTAGAGCTTGCTTGAGCCGGTGATAGAGTTCGGGAATCGCATCAAACAGCACTTCATCGAAGTAGTGCAAAGTGTACTCCACCTCGTCAAGCACAGTGGGCTTGAACTGGTGCAGCTCGTCAGTGCGCCACCAGAGGCGAATTTCTTCCATCAATTGCTCTTGCAGAGCGCAAGCTTCCCAGGAAGAGACAGCGTAGGGACTTTCAGAGTCTGTCCCCACCAGCGGAAATTTCTCATCAACTTGGTCTAACTGTTGCAGAATCTTCGCCATCCGTCGCTGCTTGGTGCGGATCGTGTTGCGGACAATTTCCGTCGGGTGGGCTGTAAATACCAAGCGGATGTCTAACTGATCGATCAAGCGCTGAATTTGCTGGCTAGGCACGTTCAAGCGCAGCAGCATGGGGAACAGTTGGTGAAAAGTTCCTGCGTCTTTGCTCACAAGCTCGGTTTCCCTAGGGCCGGGAGTTTGTGGAGACGGGCCTTCTCGGTGTCGCGGGCGATCGGGCGCATCCATGGCGTTTCCCGGCAACTTAGAAAACGTCCGTTCCCCAGCACTGTTGCTACCGACATAAGCTAGCTGTTGGTCTCGCTGTTCGTAGTGCTGTTCGACAATATTGATTAACTGAAAATAAAGTGCAAAAGCCCTAGCCGCGCGAATGGCGGCGTTGAGGTCGAGCTTTTCAATGAGCTGCAAAACGTTGGATTCGCGAAAGTGAGTGGCTTGTCCCTCGGAGGAATTCACCGATCGCATTTGGCCTAGCAAGTCTACCAATTCCTGCCCGCACTCTTGTCGCAGCACCGATTTCCACAGGTCCTCTACTATTTTGAGGCGATTGCGTAGAAACAGGTCTGATTTTGAGTGGGCAAGAGAAGGGGAAATAGATGTGGAATTAATAGCCTGTTCTGAAGACTGGAGGAGTGAACTCATCGGGGCTGTTCCTCAATAGCTGCGGGTGTCTAAAAAATTGTATGGTTTAGTCTTACCGAAAACACTTTTTTTTGCGGTCAAATACGAGACAACTTGATTTTACTTAGAGATCATGGACACTTTCAGCTTTCTACTCCTTGGCGTAGGGAAAGTTAAGCTGGGGGAGGCGAGAGCCCCGAAACACTTCTTCGCTTTCAACGCCGAGGGAGCTAACAAACTCTGCTGTAGCCTTAGCAACGAGCAAACCACCAAGCAGTGGGACTGTCACCAAGCTCAAGACCAGATCGGATGGAATTAGGCAATTTTGACCTTGAAGTGTTTGGGTTTTTGGTAAATCTGGGTTTTCCGACGGCATAAATCCCTCCTGAGTTTTCTTTTACCCCAGTTTACAACTTAACAAAATACTGTAAATATAGTAGCTGGCTGTCCTCTTCCTTGAGACAGCGTAGCGATCGGCAGTCGGGAATTCAAAATGCCTATGCAGACGGTTTGCCGGGGATTGAAATTGCTCAATAAGCGTCAATGTCGAAATCCCGTAAGGGAGTAACTAGGAAATCTAAGAAGTGATTCTTAGAAGCTCTGTACCTTCAGGTGGGAGTGATGTCACTGAATTCTTTAATCTAAAATCTACAATCAGAAATCTAAAATCGGTAGCCCCATGTTGAATGCGAACGGGAGCATATTGGCAGATAATCGATCGGCCGCGTCGCAATGGGCGCAAGCAGCTTTGGGGCTTCCCGAAGTTCAGTTACAAGTGCGGTTGCGAGGCAATCACCTGCACATTTTGTGCGAAGCAGCGCTCTGTCCGTCCCAGGAATTGGTGACGGCGAGATTCACATCGGCGATCGCCCAAACTGATTTCACTCGACTCCTAGCGCCCGATCGACCAAAAATTTACCAATTATTTCTGTGCGGGCGCAAACTCGGTTCCCGCCAAAATGATTGGACAGTCAGGCTCGATTGCAGCAGCCCCCAAAAACAGGAAAATGACGCAACCGTTGCGGAACCACCAGCACCGACAATTCCCCCCGACGAACCGCCCACAGAGGCTCCAAAAGGAGGATTTTTCGGGAAATTCCGCAATCAAAACCGCAAACTCAAACAAATCTCCAATCCTGTCGCACCCCCCACCACCGCCCCACAGTTGCGGGAAGAACTCGAATTTGATGCGGAAACTCCCGCCAAAGCCTCCGGGATTGAATACCGAGAACTGTTTGAAACTGCTCCTGTGACGATCGACACTTCAGCCAGTTCTAGTTTCAGTCCCCCCGTGGCAGTACACGGACATGAAACAACCCAGCAGCATGAGAACCGTGGCGCAGTAGCCCTGATTCAATCCCCCCAACCAGCGATCGGCGACACCGCCAAGACATCAACGCTGACACTGCCGGTGGAAAGTTTGGCGAAGCGGGGCTATCCAGATGCGATCGCCAGTTATTTGAGCGAAATTCTAGGACCGATGGGAGTTTCGGTCAAAGTTAGCATCCGCGAAAAAGAACTCCCTGACAGCCCCGAAACCGATGATTCCGAGACACGGGAACATCTCAAAACCATCGACAGGCGACTGCTGGTGCTATGCGAATCAGGATACAGCCCCGATCCATCCTTGCTAGCAGAACCCACCGCCGGCAGGCTGCGGAAGCTCAAACTAGAAAATTTCCGAGATGCGGTAATTGTCAGCCAAGTCAGCGGCGAAGCCAAGCCAGACTGGATGCTGCGGGTAGACTTAACACCACCAGACAAAATTCTCAAAGCCTGGGCCCGCTGGGGAGATGTCCAGTCGATCGCCAAACTGTTAAACCTACACTTGGCACCATCGCAAGTGGAAGTGCGAGCAACCCTGAAAGAATCAACCCTACACCTGTTTTGTAGCAAGGCTGTCGGCAAAGGGCAAAAGCAGAAAGCACCACCCTACCCAGACAAACAGCAAACAGCCGACGCGATCGCCCCCATGCTTGCCTCCTTCGCGCCCCAGGGCATTCATGGAGCCACTCTCTACGGTGTTAAAGCAGTCAGCGATAGCAAAGCCCAGCCAGATTCCCCAGGGTGGATAGACTGGGTGGACTTGCCGGCGGCTCATCATCCAGACTTGGCTCCCAGCCCCAGAACTTTAGCAACCGAGGGCGATCGCTCAGCCCTGACTTTTTTATTAAACAGGTTGCTCAACCCCAATCTCAAACGCAAGTTAGAAACAGGCGGTATCCGGGCTGTCGTACTCCAAAAAGACGACGTACTCCACATCATGACCGAATCTCTGACTTGCCCTTCTCAGTCCAAGGTGGGCCCACCAGTGGTGAAGTTCTTGCGGGAGTTAAAAATTCCCGGAGTAGCAGGAGTGCGAGTCTACGGGCGTCGCGCGGGCCAAAAAATACCTTTGTGGCGTTACGGACTCAATCTCACAACGGCGACTAGCCAGGAATCAGCACCCACAGCAGCCTCCGTGGACTCCCAACTGGTGGTGTTTGAAAAAGAGCCGGTGCCGGAGTTCGCTACATCAGCCACCGATGGGACTTTTTCGAGTTTGGGCGAAAATTTAGTGTTTCCTGGGGATGCCAAACCCTCTGGCTGGCATCGGGGCTTAAAAATCCGACTCCCAGGCTACAACCTAGGGGAGCGATTAGTTCCAGCTTTGGTACAGCCCCTTGTGGCTTCCGGTTTATTTGTTCCCAATGATGGTTTGTCAACTTCTGTGGCTGGTTCTACCAGTGTCAGAGCCGATCGCGCCGCGGGTATTGCTTTGGTTTGGGCGATCGCTGGCTGTCTGTTGACTTTCAATAGCGATTGGTTACTTGGTCAATTTGTGAAATATACGACGGTCAGTGCAGCTCCTAGGGCGATGTTGGCGTGCAGCGACCAAAATTGTCAAAATTCAAGTGTCAAGCCTGAGAGCGACGTTAAAGCCCCTGTGGTGAGTCCAGCATCCCCCGTGGCTCCCCAGTCTCAGGAGGTGAATTTGCCTCAAATACCCTTGGAACCCTCGCCCTTGGCGAAGGGGGAAGAGGCTTTCAATGGTTCTGGGTTTACCAAGCCAGGGAAGATCGCCGTTCCTGTAGTTGAGGCCCCTCCTGCTATGGTTTATCCGACTTTGAGGAGCGAGCAGCTAGACGCTCAAATAGCTCGATATCAAGAGTATATCCGTCAGCATCAAAGACCGCCGGATATCTTAATTGTGGGCAGTTCTAGGGCGCTGCGGGGCATCGATCCGGGAGTTCTGGAAACCGCTTTGGCCGCTGGGGGCTATCCGGGGCTCAAAGCTTACAATTTTGGGGTGAATGGGGCGACTCTTCAGGTTGTAGATTCGATCGTCCGCCGGATTTTGCCACCGCAACAATTGCCGAAATTGCTGGTTTTAGCCGATGGGGCGAGGGCTTTAAATAGCGGTAGGCCTGATTTGACTTTTAGTGCGATCGCTTCTTCTGAAGGCTACAGACAATTAGCCCGTGGTAGTTTTCTGATCCGCACTAATCAATTAGAAACGGAAGTATCGAAGGAAGTCACGAATAATCCGGTGGCGGCTGTCGCTGCATTGGCTCACAATTTCGAGCAGAGTCAAGCTAATGTTCAGCAATTGGTTAATCAAAAGTTGGTGGAGACTTCTGCAACTTACAAAAAGCGCGATCGACTCAAGGACTTTTTGCGATCGCTAGTCAATCCATCGGCCCCAGCCTTAATCAATAGCAACGAAACCGAGACACCCTCCAACCAAACAGCCGAAAATCCCCAGAAAACTCCTGTTGAGCCCAAAGAAATCAGCGATTTTAAACCAAACGGCTTTTTGCCGATCGATGTCCGTTTCAATCCCGATACTTACTTTGAGAAACACGCCAGAGTATCGGGGTATTACGACTCTGACTATCAAGACTTTAAATTAATCGGCGAACAAACTGTAGCACTCAAAAATCTGCTCGAATTTACCAAAGTTCGCAACATCAATCTGGTGTTTGTGAATATGCCTTTAACCGAAGATTACTTAGACCCGGTGCGGACAGCTTACGAACAGGAATTCCGACAACATATGCAACAGTTAGCAGCTCAAACAGGATTAATTTTCCGAGATAATAGTTTATTATGGCCGCAGGCACGGGAATCTTTTTCCGACCCTAGCCACCTCAACCGCTACGGGGCGATCGCCGTTTCTAAACAATTAGCTCAAGATCCAATGATTCCTTGGCCTGTTAAAAAGTAGTTTATCAATCAGGAAGGAAGAACCCCCCTACCCCCAAAGCTGTTTCATTCTCTTGTAGGGGCCGCAAAGTGGCTGCCCCCCAATCCCTGAAACACATTCAAAATCGTCTGTGAGGGGGTACGCACAGGGGCACTACCCCTACAAAACGATGATTTGTCTCAGAATGAAACAGCCGGGCCCTTGGCGGGGGGGTGATATTAATTCCGGTTGTATCGGAATGATTAAACCTTACTAGGACACAGAGGACACAGAGAAAGAGAAGAGAGAAATAATAATTCCGATGTCAACGGATTTGATATGACTTCTCCCTGAATTTCCCCCCTTGGGGGGGGTTATTCTTCCTTCTTCCTTCTTCCTTCTTCCTTCTTCCTTCTTCCTTCTTCCTTCTTCCTTCTTCCTTCAATAACAAACATGAAAAATCTGACATCTACTAAAAACAGCACAAATCCACCACCTAAAAATCCCCAAAAAAATAGGCCTTTGATATTTTTCATACTATGCCTAGCATTTTTCCTATTCAGTTTATATCAAGGTTTATTTTTACCCTATTCCCTATCAGCCCCTGGGCCAGGAAAAGAACAAAATAGCGAACAATCCTTGCAACCTTTCGATGAAGTCATCAAAGACACCAAAAAATCCGAAGGAATGTTTACCCTATATACCAACAAAACCACAGATAAAGTCTATCTAGAAATTAAGCCAGAACAACTAAATAAAAAATTCCTCTGCTTTGTAACCCTAGCTTCCGGCTTAGGAGAAGCAGGGATTTTGAGTGGACTTCCCTTCGGAGACTTCTTATTCCAACTGCGAAAAATTCAAAATAACGTACAATTTGTAATTCCAAATATCAACTTTCGCACCAGTCCTGGCGATCCACAAACAGGTTCTGTAGAACGAGCATTTAGCGAGTCGATCCTGTATTCTTTACCCCTCAAAAGCATTCACCCCCAAAGACAAACTCTGCTGATAGACTTGGGTGATTTGCTGATGAACGAAAAGCGTGACTTGCCAGGGGTAAAATCATTTTTGCCAATGATTTTAGGTGCATCTTATTCCCTAGATGCTGACAAATCTTACTTTAAGGAAGTGAAAGCCTTTCCCTTAAATGTAGAGATTACTTCTGTCTACGGTTTTTCCAGCGACAATGACAGTTCCGTCAACTATTTACCATCAATTCCTGACAGTCGAGCTTTCAATCTTCGCATTCACTACAGTTTCTCAGAAGTGCCATTAAATAATGGCTATCGCCCCAGATTCGCGGACGAAAGAGTTGGTTATTTTATCACAGCATATAAAGACTTTTCTGACAATAGCAGCCGGGAGCCTTTTGTGCGCTATATCAATCGCTGGCATTTGCAAAAACAAATTCCCAATGCTCCGATTTCACCGCCAGTGCAGCCGATCGTCTTTTGGATTGAAAACAATGTACCTCTGGAATACCGCAACGCTATCCGTGAGGGCATTTTGGAATGGAATAAGGCTTTTGAAAAGGCAGGATTCAGTGACGCAATTCAGGTCAAACAGATGCCGGACAATGCGAAATGGGACCCGGCGGATGTTCGCTACAATACTATTCGCTGGTCGAGTTCCTTCGATCCTGAATTTGCTGGTCTGGGCCCCTCTCGCACTAACCCGCTGACTGGAGAAATTTTGGATGCGGATATTTTGTTAGATGCTAATATAGTCCGGCAAATTAAACAGGGCTATCGCTCTTTGGTGCAACAAAATCGCTCGGTGGCTAAGAGTTTTCAAGGGCAAAATGGCTCTAACACAAATCCTTGTCAGTTCGGGATGTATTCTCGCTATTTGAGAGTGCTGGGAAAGGATAATTTAGGCACTGGCAATAAAGAAAATTCGACTGGTGAACTGGTTGATGATTTACCAACTTTGGTGGAAAGATATCAACAGCAAAAGCGATCGCCTGTGTCGCGGTTGATGTCGGATTCTGATTTGTGCTTTGGGTTGGAATCCAGCCAACAATTTGCCATGGGTGCAATGTCGATGTCTCTGTTGGGTAATGGGACACCTAATAGTTCGGAAATTGAGGATTATGTGAATCAATATATCCGATTTTTGACTGCTCACGAAGTCGGTCACACTTTGGGTTTGAGGCACAATTTTCACGGTAGTACGATGCTGCAACCGGAGGAGTTGAATAATACTCAGTTAACTCGCACTCAAGGTTTGGTGGCGTCGGTGATGGATTATGTGCCGATTAATTTGGCGGCACCGGGAAGTGTCCAGGGCGATTATTACCCCATGATTGTGGGGCCTTATGATGATTGGGCGATCGAGTATGGTTACAAGGTGCTTGGTGCTGTCAATCCCAGTAGCGAATTGCCAATGTTACAGGAAATTGCCAGTCGTGCTGCGGAACCGCAATTAGCTTATGCGCCGGATGAAGATGCTGTTGATATTCTCGATCCGGCTGCTAATACTTTCGATCTTAGTGCCAATATGCTCGCTTATTCCCAGTTGCAATTGGAGAATGCTAGGGTGATGTGGAAGCGTTTGGAAAGCAGAATTCCGGTTGGGGATGATGGTTACAATGAACTGCGGGTGATGTTTGATTCGGTGTTTGGATATTATGTTCAGCAGGTGATGAATGCTACTTTGTATGTGGGGGGAGAGTCGTTTAATCGAAGTCGCCCTAGCGATCCGAAGGGGAAATTGCCCTTTGTACCGATCGCACTTAGTCAGCAGCGAGAAGCATTAGCAACCCTGGATAAATACGTTTTTGCACCGGATGCGTTTAGTTTTGCACCCCAGTTGCTGAATAAATTAGCGCCCTCTCGTTGGAATCACTGGGGAAGTCCGGCTTTGGTGTTTCCTTTAGATTATCCCATTGGCGATCGCATTACTTTTTTACAGCGGTTTGTATTGCGGGTTTTACTCTCTCCAGAGCGGCTGGTGAGACTGCGGGATGCGGAATTAAAATCGGCACCCCAAAGTGCTCTGAAGTTGCCGGAAGTGTTCGATACTTTACAACAGGATATTTGGCAAGAAGTTTTCCATCCTAAGAATAAACAAATTGAGATTTCGACTTTTAGGCGTTCTTTGCAGCGGGAACATTTGGCAATTTTGATCGGTATGGTGTTGCGAAAAACGAGTGTTCCTGAAGATGCGCGGACTTTGGCTTGGTACGAGTTGCGGCAGTTGCGGGAGGGTTTGAGTAAAACTATTCGCAGTTTGGATCGGAATGCGGATGCTTATATGCGGGCTCATTTGGAGGAAACGCGCGATCGCATTTCTAAGGTTTTGAACGCACAGATTCAGTCGAATTAATTGGGGGTCGAGAAACCGGGTTTTTACGATAATATTTCGTTGTAGCCATAGATTTGGTAAAAAACCCGGTTTCTTAGAATCTCAGTCAAGGCCGCTGGCGTGCCCAAAGACCACATTGTTCTGGCTTTCCATCCACCGGAAGTTCGAGAGTATACTGGATATGCGATCGCGTAACCTCTGCGGAACTTATGTGGTATATGATAAATAAACATAACAGCCCCTATGCCTGCCAAAGACTTTTATCACGATACTGTCTGCACCGCCCTCATCAAAGACGGTTGGACAATTACTAACGATCCTTTCAAGCTCAGAGTTGGCGGACGTTCAGTATACGTTGATTTGGGCGCAAAAAAGCTCTTCGCAGCCGAGAAGCAAGGGCGCAAAATTGCCGTTGAAATCAAAAGCTTCCTCGACCCATCACTTGTCAGCGAGTTAGAAAAGGCACTCGGTCAATACGATTTATACTATCTGATTATGGAGGATGAAGATCCAGAACGAGTCCTTTACCTAGCAATCGCCCAAACCGTATTTGAAGGTTTTTTCTCAGAAGAGATATGTCAAATGGTACTTCGTAAAAAGAGCATTAAGCTGATTATTTTTGATTCAGAAACAGAGGAGATTGTTCAATGGATAGACTAAAATTTTATCAAGATACAGTTGAGAAAATCCTCAAAGATCATGCTGCTATCTCTTATAGTCATGGCGACATTCAGCAATATGTCATCATTGATGCCGAACGAACTCATTTTTTACTCTTCAATGAAGGTTGGGATCGTAAAAAGCGCGTTCACGGTTGCGTCACCCATGTCCAAATTATCGGAGACAAAATTTGGATTCACTATGACGGGATTGAGGACGGCATTACGGTTGAACTCGTCGCGGCTGGCGTGCCCAAAGACCACATTGTTCTGGCTTTCCATCCACCGGAAGTGCGAGAGTATACTGGATATGCGATCGCATAGTTTCTCATCTTGACCGAGATTTTAAATAACATCAGCAGTCAATTTCCCCCATTTATAACTATCGTCCAAATGCTACAATACATATTGAGATTATGAATCAAAAACTATGGCTGAACTAAAACTCCGATCGAAATATCCAGATTCACTCAGACAAATTATCGAAAGTGCTTTGTCAGAGAGACTCCATAGCATTGAAGCAGGAATTAAACTAACGAAAGAGCGACTTCAAGAATTTGAGACTAAATATGAATTATTGACAGAAGAATTTATTAGACGCTTCAATAATGATGAATTGACACATAGTTTTGATTTTGATGAATGGATAGGAGAATCTCGAATGTTGGCACATTTACGACAGAAAAAAGAAACCATTGAGGAAATTGAGTTTGTTAATTGAAATTTATGATCGGCAGGTTCGCGATCTAATTTAATCCTGTCAAATTGTAGAATCCTTCAATCTAGATATCGAGCAATTGCTGCAACTAATTGATTTTAGATTTCTTCATGCGTGCTGTAGAGATTGACCAAATAATTGCGGCTTTGGCAAAAGTTTACCCTCATCTAGCATCGATTCAGTTAAAAGTTCCAAAACCTCGCGGGCATTTTTTAATGCGTCTTCGTAAGTATCACCGTGGGTATGACAATAGTCTCCCCATTCTGGAAAACTAACGACATAGCACTGATCCTCATCTGACCACTGAATAATAATTGTATAATGACTGTTCATCTATTTTCCTCCTCAATTTCAGCTAGTTGTTGCTTCAAATCCCGGATAGCAGCGCTGGTGTTGCGTTGGTAAGCAATTTCTACACAGCGGGCGATCGCACTTTGTAGATCGAAGTCTGGAAAATAGATGCTTTGGGTTTGAACTTGATAGTTTGCACCTTGCAGCCGATAAATTAAGAGTTGCTGCTTCTTGTATAGCCAGATTTCAGGAACCCGATAAGGCAGATAATCTTGCACATCGGAATAACTGGTGACATCAATTTCGATAACTAAATCTGGCGGCGGATCGTTTTGCCAGTCAATCCGCTTTTTGCCACAAACCGCTTGCCAGTTGTTAATGTAAAAGCAATAATCTGGTTCAATTCCGCTTTCTTCTGGCACTGTCATGGTGATAGGAGTAAACGCATCATATTCCCGTTCATCCGCATCCAAAAGAGTTGTGACAATATTGGCAATCAAATGGGCATCTTTTCCGTGTACGGGTAAAGGTGACATCAGCAACACTTCTCCATTGCGATACTTCAGACGCGGAATTGAGCCGTCTCCACGGCGATCGTACAAACTTTGATAATCTTGCCAAGTTGCAGGTAAGCGTACTACAGAACCCGCAGGCAATTGAATTTTTTCTGGTGAGACGAGGGCAAACATGGTCTAAACTCCCTTTTGCAGCCGTTGATTCTCATCATAGACGGATTTGATCGAGTTCGTCTGGAGTGGAATTGCGATCGACGAAGAACTAAGAAAGCGATCGCCGATCGATTGACAAAACGTCCGTCATCTCTGACTTTAACCAAGGTGATGGTGGATTGCTATCGTAATCGATGAAATAATCGTATCCCAATTGCTCGTACAGTTGGTCAACCAAGGATTGCAAGTCTAATATCGGTTCTGAATCGGACGATCGCAAAGGCAACAAAAATGCTGGAATGCGATCGCCCAAGTTAAAGGGATACAAATCGGAAATTGGACGAGTTTGCGATCGGCTAATCAAGATACGATAGTGACTCTGAATATCGCCATTTTCTACAGGCAAGGGAATACCATCGCGCAGCAAATCAATTTCAACCAAATGGGTGAGACTCTCTAAAACTTTCTGGCGTTTGGCGATATATTTTTTACGACCTTCACCAAATTTATTAGCAGGGGAAAGCACTTCGATCGCCGTCACCAATTCTTGAGTTGCAGCATCTTTTACCTCGATATAGGATTGCTGAATTTCTTGTAGCATTGGAACTGTTACTTTAACGGGTTCGGGCAGTGGGCAAACAGCAATAGATCCTTCAAAAGAATCTGTATTCGCTGGTGCATTCCTTCGGTTCTGCTGCACGCTGACATCTGGTCTACCAATGGCAATTGCTGTCGAACCTGCGATTTTATACACCCATTTATCCGTCACCACGCGATATTTTGGGATGAGTTTGAGGACTAAGGAACGAGCAATTGCTGCAACCAATTGATTGTGGAAATCCGACCAATACTCTGGTTGTTCGAGGTAGGGATTCATTCCAGAAAATGGATTGGGCATGGGAAACTCTCCCGATTTATGTGGTGCTCCATACTATTATACAACTGTTCATCTAAATAATCTGCAAACACTAAACTTCTGTCATCGCAATGATTTGAGCGATCGTTAATATTAACTGAGGAAACATTGGAGAAACAATAGTGGATTCTCCTTGATATCGCAGCGCCTGATATTCACCATCGATTAAGCGGTTGATGGTCGCCGTAGACTGTTTTGGAGAACCAATATACTGAACGCCTCCCAACCCTGCATAATCAACGATCCAATACTCCAGGATTCCTAAAGTTTCATACTCATTCAATTTTATGCGGTAATCATCCCGCCAATTCGTACTCACAACTTCGATCGCCAACGGAGGTGGAATATAGGCAGCAGCAGAGGCAGAACTTTGACGCATTCTAGCCCATTCTTCCTTGGCAAACACCACAATGTCGGCTTTACGACTCGATTCACTTTCGCCAGGGGGAGCGTTCAATCTGACTTGTTTATTTTGTCGAGGAACGTAGGGAAGGTTCAAGGATTGGCAATGATCCACCAAGAGACGACATAAACCATCGACGACATCCTCATGTTTGGCTGTGGGTTCACTCAGGGGCATGGCAACTCCATTGACTAGCTCGAATGACCTACCGGAGTCGTCATCCCAGTTGAGAAATTCCTCGAAGGAAAGGGTTTTTTGGGCGATCGCAACCATTGATATTAACCTTTGGCGTAGGTTGGCTCTCTGTTGTCTGTTTCTAGCTTAACGCTTTCGATCTCCATTTTAGTTTGCATCAGAGGGGTAGCTTAGCAATACGATCGACCCATTCCTCTGCACTAGACGCTGCCCAAATCAAGAGTAGTTCTTCGATGACAACACTTCGACTACGCTCAGTGCGCCGCTTCCATCGGTATTTTGCGGGAAACAATAATGACTCCAGCACTCTGATTAGTAGTAATGAACTCAGCAAATTCCGATGGCATTGTTTTGCGATCGTGGCTAACAAGAACACGTCTTTGCTGTGCTGCAATTGCCAGCACATCTAAATCTTTAACGCCTTCTAACCCAGCAGCAAAAGCAGTTTGAAAGTCTATTGTAGATTCTCGTCGCAGTAATCCTGTGACGATCGCCTGATTCAAGTCCGCATCAGCTTGATAGCGCACATTCACGATCGCACCTGCTTTCTTGCAGCCTTAGCTGCCATCAGTTTGTTGTACAAAGCTGGATCGCTGGTTTGTAGAGGTTGAGGCATGGCATCAAATGCAGCTTCTTCCGCGGCTAGGTAAGCATCGATTTCAGCGCGGTTGGCTAGATAAAAGGCGATCGCCCCATAAACCTGTTCCAGTGTCAGTAGTGGGAAAGACTGAACAATACTTTCGGGCGATAGTCCTTGTTGGAAAGCATAGGCGATCGAGTCAAGAGAAATCCGAGTTCCTTCAACCCAATAGGCATCATTCCGATACTCTATGTAAGTTTTAAGTGCTACAACAGGCATAGATTTTTTGGGATTTTAACTACTTATTATCATAGACGGATTCGATCGAGTTAGTCAGGAGTGGAATTGCGATCGACGAAGAACTAAGAGAGCGATCGCTTATCAATTGACAAAACGTCCGCTTCTCGATTTTATTGTCCGCGTCCTGGTTTGCAATCTACGAAACCTAATGCTTCTGTGTCGAGAAAACTGGCGATCGCCATTTCGATCGTCGCTGCGATCGGATATTCAATTTCCGCAGCACGCGCAATTAGAGCCGCTTGAATTCGTTCTGGCAAACGTCTCAAAATGACTTCGGCATCAGCAGGAGAAAGTTGTTCTTGAAGTTTGGCTTGCATGGCATTCACCTTTGGGTTGGAATTTGAACGTTGTACGGAGGTTCAGTGGCTCTTAGAATGATGGCTTCTAGCTCCAATAGTAACGCAGGGTTTTCACAGTGAGAGATTAATTGCATTGCAATCCGCACATCCTCGTCATTGTACTTATCGAGCCACGCCCATAAAAAAGCCTTGTGCCCGCCGCTGAAGCGTCCTCGTAGGCTCTTGGTTTTACCGATGTAAAGTAATCCGTCAGTTATATGCCTGACTGCATAGATGCCAGGGCGAGCAGGAATCTTATCAAACTCACGGGTCAAGGGTTGACATTGCTCGAAAGGAGTGAAGGCGATCGCATCTAGAATTTTCCGCGCTTGGGCTTGCAGTTCAGAATCGTTTGTTGGCATGGAAGCAAGAAGGCTAATTGCACAGAAATCATGTTCCCACAAATTCTGTTATAGCTCCAAAATAAACGGAATTGAGCCTTTGTTTTGTCGATCGTACACACTCTGATATTCTTGCCAAGTTGCAGGTAAGCGCACTACATAACCCGCAGGTAATTGAATTTTTTCTGGTGATACGAGGGCAAACATGGTCTAAACTCCTTGAGATATTGTGAACAGTTCTTGGATGATTAGTCTGGTGTGAGATTTGACTTGATCTATATCTGATTTACTGGCAAGATAGTAGCGGTTATGGGCAGATATATCTCCTAAATATTTCAACTCAGGAATTTTTTTCAAATCCTTCTTCCCGTTGCGAGACAGATTCCAATCCTCTTCTAAAAATTTCTTTATTAGATGCTCAAGGGATACGAAGTGTCCATCACTACTTTTGATTTTTTCAGTTATTTTATTAGCTTCAAAACACTCAATAATAAGTGTCTCAACTAAACGCCTCACCATTTGTCCATATATTTACTGGATTATACCAGATAGACAAACAAATTGCAGGTAATTTACCAGATCTTAGTAAATATATCAATATCTTGTCCGTTTAACACCCTGTTTGTTGCTCCCAATAGGTGGAAAGTTTCCATCTATCTCGTCATGGAAGCCAAACCTAAAACACTTCTAGATCGATCGCGCATAGGTCAATCTCTAGTTACCTGTAATCTCTACAACTCTTTCCCCGGAACGTAAAAGCTCGATCGCATTAGGTAATGTTGCTGTCAGAATTTCCTTGAGACGATCGTTAGAAGTGTTGCCACAAGTCAGCCAAATCACCTGCGGGGGCGATCCATATTGATCGACCAATTCGATAAAATCCCGGTCTTTGGTCATCAGAATAACCTCACCCGCTGCTTTTGCCGCCTCGAAAATATCGGGATCTTCTGATTCTCTCAAACCTAAATCTCGCACAGCTATGGCTGTTATGCCAAAGGTAGCAGTAATCCACACAGCAATGGCTGGTGATAGATGAGCATTCAACCAAATAGTCATGCGGCTAAAACGGGATGATCGAGTTTGCGGACTGCATACAGAAGCGCAGCTTTAATATCGTCAAGTTCCAAGTCTGGCAATTCTTCGATAATTTGCTCAAAACTCAAACCCGCACCTAGCAACTCTAGGATATCGATGACTCGAATCCGCATTCCCCGGATGCAGGGACGACCGCCACATTGTCTTGGGTTCACTGTGATTCTGTCAAACAGATAAGCAACGGATGCTGGCATTGGTTAAAATTGTTTGAAACCTTTTTCTCTAGCTTACTTCATTTATCGCTCGAAATTCACACCGCGATCTAATTCTGCGATCGCCATCTACGGTAACGGGCGCTGACGAATTCGATCGCCTTAAACTACATCCGTTTCAGTAATTCATCGTACTCGTCGTGTGCACCAATCCAGTACCAGTAAATACGATCGGCTTCCAATAAACCTAAAACACGATAATTGATACTGACACGAGCAGAATAAATCGGTTGCTTCTGACTGACTCGCTTGAACTGAAGACTTGGATGATAAGGATTTTCCTGCCAAAGGGCATAAGCTTTATCGGCTTGTTCCTGAACTGATACAGGAAGACTCTCTAGCCGCGTGCGAAATGACCTTGTAACACTTGATTTCATTTTTGTGTTGGAAAAACCTCATCAAGTGGAACCGTTTCTCCTCCCGCAATTTCTTGACGTACCATTGCAGCCATCTGATCCCATTGAGCGTCTGTCGTGTCAGCAAAACGAGTTTCCCATTTTTGCTCGTCCTGCAACTCTGCCAAAAACCGAGCCGCGATCGCATCTTGCCGATCGGGTGGGAGTTTTTGGATTTGGGCGATCGCCTGTTGAAGGAGTTCAGTCATGATTTTGTTTGAAACCTGTATCTCTAGCTTACTTCATTTATCGATCGAAATTCACACCCCACTATAATTCTGCGATCGCTATGCTGTAATAGAGATCAGTCCCTTCAAACTTCCATAGTTTATGACCACAGCAGTATCTATTGACATTGGTACGCTCATTACACGCACTCCCGGATTGCATGGTGGATGTCCCCACATCCTCGGTAAGGGCGTTACCGTTCGCCGGATTGTCACCTGGTACAAGCGAGGATTGAATGCTGAAGAGATTTGCGATCGCATTTCTCATCTCACCCTCGCCGAAGTCTACGCCGCACTCACCTACTATCATGCCAACACCGCAGAAATTGAAACTGATTTGATCCATCAAGCAGCAGAAGCCAAGCGTCTAGAAGCAAGGTATTATTTGTAGGTTAGGCGTAAATAGGAAGTGGCTCATAAACAAGTTGCATAAGTTTTTCTGAGCCCACGGTTTCCATTGCATAGGTATTGCCTTGAGCATCGGCAAAATCTACTAGATAAGCGCGATCGTCAAAGCTCATGAGAATAGTGCCAACTTGTCCGGGCCGGAGCAAAATCTGCCCAGAGGTTTCTTTGTGGATGGCCTGAATTTCTGCGGTCAAGGCAACAACATCATATTCGTGTAACGTCATTATAGTATCCTCACTTATTAAGCTGACAATATTGCCGTGCCACCTCGATAAAGCGCATCAACTACGTTGCGATCGCTAGCATGAGCTCTTGAGGATTCAACAGTTGACGTTTGGAGGCATTGAGAAATTCGATGCTAACTGGTTCGTTATTTTCGTCATAACTGACAATTACGCCTCCCGGTTCAGAAATAGCATTGGCTGGAAACGCATCACGGAAGATAAAAATTAGAATGTCTGATTCTGCATCGTATTTAACTTTCATCGGTATTCTCCTGCCAATATCGCTTAATTTGATTTGTCCAGTACAGAGTTAAAATTCGCCTGGTTTTGCCAATTTCAACAAAGGGTACTCTCAGAAGACCGTTGCCTCGTTTGATTTGAGCCACCAAGACATCATCTTCCACTATAATCTGTTGAGGATTGGTGAGGGCCGCCTCAACCTCTTCCCTGGAAATTTTCAATCGCTCTTCCCATTGTAGCTGACGTTCCTGGGCGTGTTTTGTCCAAACAATTTGCATATCTCCTCATACTCCCGATTCCTCTGTAGCTTCCATTTTAAAACCTTTGTCTCTAGCTTACTTGATTTATCGCTCGAAACTCACACCGCGATATAATTCTGCGATCGCCATTTCAAGCTCAATACTCTGTAACATCACTAAATCGCCCGCACCATAAACCACCGTTTCCCATCGTTCCCCAGCCCCATCTTTCACCCGACGGCGACACTCTACTCGCATCTCATCCTGCGCGATTAAAACATACTCTTCCAAGGATTCCAACAGTCGATAATCCTCAAACTTATCAGTGCGATCCTCTTCGAGGGCTTCGCTAACGAACTTTTCCGTCGAAGGAGACAGCACCTCAGCAATCAACTTAGGATAGCGCTTCACATAGCGATCGCTCTTATCTCGCGGATCGCACGTCACAAACGCATCGGGATAATAGAAAAACACATCCGCATAATTCACCTTCACATCACCGGAAAAAAACTGACAGTCCCCATCACGCAGGTGAAAATTAATAACCGTTAAAAAATTAATCGCGATACGGCTATGATCGTCGCTACCTCCTGCCATTGCGTATACTAACCCGCGTCGATATTCATGCCGGATAGTATTCTCATGTTCGATGGAAAGGTACTCTTCGGGGCTAAATCCAGAGGGGATGGCAATCATAGTATGGCTGGCAATTTTGATACTTTAATTGTAGCGAGTATTGTCTGAAATCTTTGTCTATAGTTTACTTTATTTATCGATCGAAATTCACACCGCGATATAATTCTGCGATCGCAATTTCAAGCTCAATACTCTGCAACATCACTAAATCGCCCGCACCATAAACCACCGTTTCCCAACGTTCCCCAGTTCCATCTTTCACCCGACGGCGACACTCCACTCGCATCTCATCCTGCGAGATTAAAACATACTCTTCCAATGATTCCAACTGTTGATAATCCTCAAACTTATCACCCCGATCGAACTTTTTAGTCGAAGGTGAAAGTACCTCAGCAATTAACTTAGGATAGCGCTTCACATAGCGATCGCTCCGATCGCGCGGATCGCAAGTAACAAAGGCATCGGGATAATAGAAAAACTCAGCCGCATAATTCACCTTTACATTACCCGATCGCACAGAGCAACCACTATCTCGAACCTTCTCGCGCAAAAGTTCAATGAGATTCAACGACAGTTCATCATGATCGTCGCTACCTCCTGCCATTGCGTAGACTAAGCCACGCTGATATTCATGGCGGACTGTATTCTCATGTTCCAGGGAAAGGTACTCTTCGGGGCTAAATCCAGAGGGAATGGCAATCATAGTATTACAGGCAAATTTGATAGCTTAATTGTAGCGATTTTCGAGTCACTAATGGTGGGTGGTCGATTTATTTGCCCGCCCGGCCATGTATCGATCGAAAGTTGTGTAATCTCCAGCTTTGTAGTCAGCACGGGCTGCTTGAATTTCGGCAATGTCTTCTGTAGAATCATCCTCATTCGGGAATAATTCAGCTTCCAAAAATTCCCAGATTTTGTATCTTTCAGCAATTCCCAGTGACGAAATAGCTTCCAGCAGTGATTGAAATGAGATGTCTACTTTCACGGTATTCTCAGCCATCAGGACTTTCCTCCACTTTTAATTTTATACTATGCTAGAACAAAACCCAAAAATGGCAAAGCAACCGATGCCTATACTAAACCTCTACGAGACTGATTTCTACGCTTGGACACAGGAACAAGCAACATTACTCCGTAGCAAACATTGGAGTCAAATCGACCTACCAAACCTGATTGAGGAGATTGAATCTTTGGGTAAGCAGCAACGCCAGGAACTTCGTAACCGTTTGAGCGTGTTGATTGGGCATATGCTGAAATGGGAATATCAATCACAAAATCGTAGTCGGAGTTGGCTGGCAACTCTTCGCATACAGCGTCGCGATACGTTACGGCTACTCAAAGATAACCCAAGTCTCAAGTCTTATCTTGATGATGCACTCCAAGAATCCTATGAGAATGCCAGAGACTTGGCAATGGGAGAAACTGAACTACCAGAGCAAACCTTCCCTTTGAGTTGTCCTTATAGTTTGACTGACATTTTAGACGATCGCTTTTATCCTGGTAAACCGAGTGAATTGGTAGATAATTCAGACTTTATTTAAGGGCAAATTAACGCAGAGGTATGAAAGGGACGATCGTTATGATTATGATTAAGTGATAGCAATCAATTGACTTGGTTCTGCAAGTTCTTTTTGCAGCTTTTTACTAAAATAAATCACTTCATAGTCTGGCGCTAGTTCCTGACGTAGCTGATGCCATATACTAATTCCTTCTTGCTCAAAAGTCTCTTGAGCTTCCTCACTAGCGAACCCTGATGAAGCTGGATCGTTCCAATTGAGAGTTGCTTCGTAACTTGTGATCCAAGCAAGCAAGCGCCTGAGAATTTTTTGACTTAAAGGTAATGTCGTTGGTTCGATATTGCCAATTCTCCCAGGAGAAGCCCACCACAACGGATGGCTGCCATAGTCAGCATTTAGTTTAATGATTTCTTTCATGTTCATTCACCTTAATTTATGAAAGGGAAGCGGGGTTAGCACAAACTAGATAACCGTTGCTACCGACTGTCACTGCGATGAGCTGAATTTTACCCTTAAAAGTGACTTGATAAATTGGTCGAGTTGGAGATTGATAACCTAAAATTTCACCGCATATCACAGCCTCCATCACTGCATCTGGGATTTCTGCTTCAGATATGTCTCTTGCTGCAAAATCTCGCCTGTGGTTGTTCACAATATGTTGGAGGCCAGAGGCAGAGTTTCCTATTTCCAAGAATACTATTGTACCATCAATTAGCTTGGCTATCCGAAGTATTGCTTCAGAATTATGTTTAATTCTGGCTTGCCTGAGTTCGTCAATGAGGGCAACTTTTTCCTCGCTCGGTTCAATAGGTTGTGAGATTTCATTTTCCGAGTTTTTCAATGGCGATTACCTCTGTCCAATTTATAGATATCACAAGAATACCGAGAGCCCCGACTTCTTTAAGAAATCGGGACTCTAACAGAAAACTACATCACAACCGCACTCATTAAAGTGTGCACATTTTGTACAACAGCAGTAGTAAAGTTATGAGTCGCAGGTAAACTATCAACCACGATTCCAGCGCACAATAGCATCAGATACAGAATAGAGTATTTAAAGAGCGATCGCGCTACGTTCTTATCTTCTGGAGTCTGCAACAGCAACCAAGCTTTTTGGGCAAAAATAACACCCAGGAAAATCGCAGTACCAGCATACACCGGGCCGGCTAAATTCAGCGGATAAACCAGCAGTAAAGTGGCGGGAAGCATCAATAATGTGTAAATCCAAATTTGGCGGGCTGTCTCTTCGTCGCCTTCAATTACCGGCAACATCGGCACGCCTACTCCCTCGTATTCGTCGCGAATCATCATGGCTAATGCCCAAAAATGTGGCGGTGTCCACAGGAAGATAATCCCAAACAACAGCCACGCACCCCAACTCAAATCTCCCGTCACCGCAGCCCAGCCAACTAGCGGCGGAATAGCGCCTGCTGCACCGCCGATGACGATGTTTTGCACGCTGTGGCGCTTCAGCCAATGGGTGTAAATTAGGACGTAGAAAATGATGCCAGACATGGCTAGCAATGCTGCTAATAAGTTGGCAACAACTGTCAGTAATGTAAAGGAGATTGTCGCTAGCGCGATCGCAAAAATCAAAGCATCCCGTTTCTTGACACGCCCCGAAGGAATCGGCCGCCAGCGGGTGCGCTCCATAATATAATCGATGTCGCTATCGTAAACACAATTAATCGTATTAGCAGACGCGGAAGCCAAAGCCCCTCCAGTAATAGTTGATACCAGCAATAGCGGATCGACTTCTCCTTTGGCGGCCATCCACATTCCGGCTGATGTGGTGATTAGCAACAGTAAAATAATTCTGGGTTTTGTGAGTTGATAGTAACTTTTCACTACTTGCGAAAAGTTTTCATGGAGGCGAGGGCTATGGTTTGTAAGAACTTCTTGCATCGGTGATTAATGGTTAGTTGTTAGTTGCGGTGCCCTGAGCGAAGTCGAAGGGTCACTTGTGGTCATTTTTCATGGGCTGTAGGGGCGGGTTTTACGAGAGATATTTGTTGTAGGTAAAAAGATTGATAAACCCGCCCATCTTAGTCCGCGGAGGCGGACTTCGTTTGTGTAGTAGCGGTTTCAACCGCCGATTAATCAACCCGCCCATTTCAAGCTGATAAAACCCGATCGCGCCACGACAAAACACTAAAGGCTACCAAGGTTCCCAACAAAGCAGCGCCGACAGCTTGGTGGGCGACTGTCAGGGGTTCTACCTGAAGGTGCAGCCGGAAAGTTGCTAATCCCAAAACTAATTGAGCAATCAGACAAACACTCGCTAAATTCCCTAATTTTCGCAAGCTTGCGCTTAGTGCGGGTTGCCGCCAAGCCATGATTGCTACTGTTAAAGTGGCTGCGGTGGCTGGTACTACGCCGATGATGTGGCTGTTCATTACTGAGCACAATTCTGAGGAACCAAAACATTGGTGCAGCGCCCATCTAGAGCCTACTAATGCTCCTAGTAAACTTTGCAGGTAAACTAATAATGCTGCGATCGCACTTACCCAAGCTAATTTACCCGTATTGCCTGTAGCTTCGTAGGGAGTTAGCATGAAACCGATGACTAATAGGGAACAAAAAAACAGTAAAGCTGTTCCCAAATGAGCGGTAACGATGTCAAATCTGAGCAGTTGTGTGACTGTCAAGCCGCCCAATATGCCTTGAAAAACGATGAGAAATACTGCCCCAGCGCTTGCCCAAGGGAGCCATTTTGGGACGTGGCTACGATAAAACAAAGATAGTCCTAAAAGGGCGATCGCACTTAAGCCGATCGCCGCCGCATCCAAACGGTGAAACCATTCCAAAAATACCTGCAAATTCATTTGCGCTGCGGGGATTAATTGACCGTAGCACAGCGGCCAATCCGGGCAAGCGAGCCCCGCGTTCATCACCCGCGTGGCACTGCCTACAGCCATTAATAGCCAGGTGGCGATCGCTATTTTCCACACTAGGCCGCGGACAATATCTTTTGGCTGCCACTGCACTCCCGCTGCGGTTGGCTGATTTAAAACTGAGTTTGCCATGAATCTTACCTGAGCCTTTGTTATCGATGGAGCTTAAATATTGAACTTTTTTTCCTGCTGGGTTTCTCCGAGCTTAACACTGTTTTTCATAGAAAAACCGTCCATCTATTTGAGATTTTAGATTTGAGATTTTAGATTGGAGGACTGAATAATTCACCTTATGTTACAAAAGATTTCTGTTATTTTGCTAAACTTAAAAAAAGCTTAATCTTTGCCCCCAACCCTTTATACTTAAACAATCTCCTCAAGTCCAGCTTTCTCACCAAAAATAAAGATTTAATTAAGAAAAACTATTTATCAAATAATTGTGATAAATGATACTGAAATTAAAAATTTAAAACTAAACAGCATCAAAAAACTTAAAAAATAGCATTAATCACAAACTAAATTTAGCTGATTGTTCTACCCTAGTAGGAGTAGGACGGCTAGTAAAACCGCAGTCAACAAATTAAACAAGCCGTAAGCCAGCGACTCCTCAGTCCAGGCGTCGCAGCCCTTACTCAAGGAGTTCCAGGATGGAAAAAGAAACAAGCAAAATACCGGCTTCGCTGTTGACCCTAGTTGGTGGGCTCGCGATCGCAGCTATCAGCTTCTGGTATGGTCAAAACAACCACCTCATGCCAGGGCAAGCATCAGAACAAGCACCACTGGTAGACGATTTTTTTAACGTGATGATCACGATCGCCACAGCCCTATTTATAGTGGTAGAAGGCGCGATCGTCTATTTTGCGATCAAATTTCGCTACCGCCCCGGAGACGAAACCGATGGCATACCCGTTAGCGAAAACTTTGCCTTAGAAATCTTCTGGACGGCAATACCCGCAATTCTGGTGATTGGTGTGGGCATCTACAGCGTCGAAGTCTTTAGAGATATGGGAGGCTTCGATCCGGGCGGCAGTCAGGTGATGGCTCACGTTCACGACTCCACCCACGCAGGCCATAAAATGCCGAAAGGCAGCGCAATGGCCGCTCCCCTGATCGCCGACTCAGGAAGCGCGGCATCAGAAATGGCCGCAGAAATGGGTGGCACACCAACCGCCAAATACGGTTTTGGAGCCAAACCTTCGGAGACAGGCAAATTCGCAGGCCTGACAGTCAACGTCACTGGGATGCAGTACGCCTGGATTTTTAACTATCCCGACAGCGGAGTCACCTCTGGGGAACTCCATGTACCCACTGGTAAATCCGTTCAGCTCAACCTTTCCGCCGTTGACGTGATTCACTCATTCTGGGTGCCCCAATTCCGGCTCAAACAAGATGCGATTCCCGGAATTCCCACCGAATTGCGGTTCGTCGCCACCACGCCCGGTGACTATCCCGTATATTGTGCGGAACTTTGTGGCGGCTACCACGGCGCAATGCGGACTCGCGTGATTGTTCACACTCCTGAAGAATACGACAGTTGGCTCAAAGAAAGTCTGATTGCTCAAGAGCTCGATATCGATCGCGCGATCGCAGTTAATCCTGCTAATTTGTCAGAATCGGAATTTCTAGTTCCTTACGTTAGCGACATGGGAATTAAACCCGAAACCGTCGCTCAACTGCAACCGACTAGGAATTAAAACAACCAAATTAAAAATTAAAAATGCCACAAGCAATTCAACATTTTTAATTTTTAAAGCGAAGCTTTTCCCGCTCGCCCTTCGACTTCGCTCAGGATAAACTCAGTTGAAGGGTCGATGTGTTGCAGTGTCCTTGGACTTTCTTCCTGAATTTCCCCCCTTGGGGGGTGATATCAATTCCGGTTGTATCGGAGTGATTTAACCGCGAAGGCGCGAAGGACGCGAAGGAAGAGAAGAGAGAGTTTAATACAGGACGATGAAAAGATGATTTTATATGACTTCTTCTTTCTTCCTTCTTCCTTCTTCTTTCTTCCTTCTTCTTTCTTCCTTCTTCCTTCTTCCTTCTTCCTTCTAATTAAAATTCCCAAAATATCAAATGGCACAAGCACAACTTCCAGTAAATACCCCGCCAGAAATTAAAGAGGAAAGTTACTCACACCATCCCACAGCATGGAAATGGTACGACTACTTTACTTTCAACGTTGACCACAAAGTAATTGGTATTCAATACCTAGTAACCGCCTTTATTTTCTACCTGATTGGCGGATTAATGGCGATGGCGATGCGGGCGGAACTCTACACCCCCGATTCCGACTTTCTCGACCCAAACCTCTACAATGCTTTCCTGACTAACCACGGGACGATCATGATTTTCCTGTGGATCGTGCCAGCGGCGATCGGCGGATTCGGCAACTTCTTAATCCCGTTGATGCTGGGCGCTAGAGACATGGCGTTTCCGAAGCTCAACGCGATCGCCTTTTGGGTGAATCCCCCCGCCGGCATCATCCTGATGAGCAGCTTCTTCTTCGGAGGAGCTCAATCTGGTTGGACTTCATATCCGCCGCTGAGCGTGATTACAGCCAACACCGCTCAATCAATGTGGATTTTGTCGATCGTCCTAGCAGGAACATCCTCAATTTTAGGTTCGCTCAACTTTGTTGTCACCATCCTCAAGATGAAAGTTCCCAGCATGAAATGGGATCAACTTCCCCTATTTTGCTGGTCAATTTTAGCAACTTCAGTGCTGGCACTGGTATCAACCCCAGTATTAGCAGTGGGCTTGACATTGCTGCTGTTTGATATCAACTTCGGCACCTCATTCTACAAACCAGATGCAGGCGGCAACGTCGTTATTTATCAACACTTATTCTGGTTTTATTCCCACCCGGCAGTTTATTTGATGATTCTGCCCATCTTCGGAATCATGTCCGAAGTTATCCCAGTTCACGCGCGTAAACCGATTTTTGGCTATAAGGCGATCGCCTATTCCAGCTTAGCCATCTGCCTGGTTGGATTATTCGTTTGGGTGCACCATATGTTCACCAGCGGTACACCTCCCTGGATGCGGATGTTCTTCACCGTTTCCACCCTAATTGTGGCAGTTCCCACCGGTGTTAAGATTTTCGGCTGGACGGCTACCCTGTGGGGCGGTAAAATCCGTTACACCAGTGCGATGTTATTTGCGATCGGGCTTTTAATGATGTTCGTCTTCGGCGGCTTAACCGGAGTCACCTTAGGCACTGCACCCTTCGACGTCCACGTACACGACAGCTACTACGTCGTCGGCCACTTCCACTACGTCCTCTTTGGCGGTTCCGTCTTCGGCCTCTACGCCGGAATTTACCACTGGTTCCCCAAAATCACCGGTCGGATGTACAACGAAACCTGGGGCCGCGTTCACTTCGTCCTCACCTTCATCGGCACCAACCTCACCTTCTTACCAATGCACCAATTGGGCCTGCAAGGAATGCCCCGCCGGATTGCCATGTATGACCCGCAATTCGAGTCCCTCAACAAGATTTGTACCTACGGTTCAATTCTGCTCGGATTTTCGGTACTTCCCTTCTTCTTCAACATCATTTGGAGTTGGATGTACGGGCCGAAAGCTAGCAGCAACCCTTGGGAAGCTTTGACTTTGGAATGGACAACTGCTTCGCCACCAATCATTGAAAACTGGGAAGTATTGCCCGTTATCACTCACGGCCCCTACGACTACGGGATGAATAATTTCGTTCCGAACATCGATCATTTAGGAGTCCTGATTCCCGCAGGTAATCAAAAAGCTGAATCTTCTACCTCTGTTTTGGTAGCAGAATCTGCATCGGATGTCAACAAAAATGGTGACAGTTGATAGTTGTCAGTTGATACTTGTCAGTTGATAGTTGTCAGTTGATAATTGTGTTGGGTTTCGTTCCTCAACCCAACCTACACTATTCTGTAGGTTGGGTTAAGCGATAGCGAAACCCAACATCCAAAAACAACAGAATAGCCATAAACCCGACTTCTTTAATAAGTCAGGTATCTAAAAAAAGATAGTTTCACCTGTTCAATATTGGAGACTTTTATGCAAGGTTCAACAATTGATAGCCCAGAAAGTGTACTCAACTCGTCAGTTCCCCCAGTAGCCGCAGCCAGCGCCGCGGAACACCACGAAGAACACCAAGATTTGCGACTGTTCGGACTCGTGACTTTTCTGATTTCTGAATCCTTGATGTTTGGAGGGCTTTTTGCCACCTACTTATTATTGCGCGCTGGTGCCGAATCTTGGCCACCGGAAGGCACAGAAGTAGAATTACTGTTGCCGACAATCAACACAATTATTCTGGTTTCCAGCAGTTTTGTGATTCACTTTGGCGACAGTGCGGTGAAAAAGAATGATATCAAAGGAATGCGGCTTTGGTACGCCATTACTGCTTTGATGGGCATTGTTTTCTTAGGAGGTCAGGTTTACGAATACATGACCTTGGGTTACGGTTTGACTGAGAATATCTTTTCTAACTGTTTCTACTTGATGACCGGTTTCCACGGTTTGCACGTTTTTCTTGGTATCTGCTTAATTTTGGGCGTGCTCTGGCGGAGTCGCCGCGAGGGCCATTACTCAAATGTGAAGCACACAGGTATCGAAATGGCAGAAATTTACTGGCACTTCGTGGACATTATTTGGATTGTTTTGTTCTTGCTAATTTACGTCCTCACTCTTTTCTAAGGTAGTAGTAGACTCAGCAAAAAACCCCACGGCTGGGTTTTTTTTATTCTCTTCCTTCAGAACCCCGACTTCTTAAAGAAGTTGGGGTTCTGGCTATAATGTAAAAATATGATGACTATTATGCAGCCATGTCTCAAAGAAACGAAACACTTATTCTAGTTTTATCCCTAGGAATTACGTTTGTACCGATATCTGGTTTGTGAGCTATTAGTGAGTGTGGAATTTAGGTTATAATATATAGTAGTAAGTTCTAGGGCTAATCTAGCAGAAGTGCTTACAAAATTAGTAATTATCCACAACTAGAAAACTTGTATGGCAAAAGATCGGTTTCATGATGTTGTCAAGACTGCTTTAGAAAAGGAAGATTGGCAAATCACGGCTGATCCCTATGAAATTAATCTTGATGATGTAGATTTTGAGATTGATTTGGCGGCGGAACAACTGTTAGCCGCGCAGCGAGAGAGTCAGAAAATTGCTGTAGAAATTAAAAGTTTCATCAGTTCATCCAATGTCTCAGATTTTCATACTGCATTGGGACAATTCCTTAATTATCGCGATGCACTTGAAACTATTGAACCAGATCGCCTTTTGTATCTAGCAGTGCGAGTACCAGTTTATGAAAGTTTCTTTCAACGACGGTTTATTGTGGCTGCGGTTAAGCGATATCAACTACGATTGATGATTTATAATGTGCAAGAGGAGGTTATTGTTCAATGGCTATAGAGCAATATCGGCAATATATTCGTCATCTGCTTTCCGAACGGCGAGACCGAATTTCGATACAACGCAATGCCGAAGAATACGAAGTACAAACTCTGTTTGATGGTGAACAAGATCATTATCAACTATTATATGTTGGGTGGCGTGGCAATAAACGCAATTTTGGCTGTGTTCTACATCTTGACATCAAGGGTGGAAAAATTTGGATTCAGCATGACGGTACTGAAGTCGGAATTGCCAACGAACTCGTCGAACTGGGAGTACCGAAACAAGATATTATTTTAGCATTCCATGAACCCTATGTGCGCCAGTTTACTGATTTTGGTACAGGGGAAGAGACTTGCGAATTCCCCTCAGTTTCTGCTAAGTAAACTAGGTTTAATTAATTGATATTTCGGGATAATTTATATTAAAATAAAAGAACAAGTTTGGATGGTGAATCCTATGACTTCTCAAGTTTTGTCTCCCGCAATTCCTGACTCTTTGCCAGAACAGCGCGTGATGCTGGAGGGGGTAAGTTGGCAACAGTATGAATTATTGTTAGCCACTTTTGGCGATGATTTTCCGGCTTTGCGGTTGAGTTATTTGGAAGGAATGTTAGAGATTATGAGTACATCTCCCCTGCATGAAGAACTCAAAAAAATGATTGGGATGCTGATGGAATCGTATTTTCAGGATACACGTACTCGCTTTCATGCGATCGGTTCGGCGACGTTTCGTAAGGTTTCTAAGCAGCGCGGATTGGAGCCAGATGAGTGCTATTGTTTAGGACAGAAAAAAGATTTTCCAGATTTGGCGATCGAGGTTGTGCTCAGTAGTGGCATTGTGGATAAGTTGGAGATTTACCGGGGGCTGGGAGTGACGGAAGTGTGGGTGTGGGAATCAGGACGATTTACGATTCATCATCTGCGGGCGAATGGCTATGAGTGTCTTGCTAGGAGTGAGTTGTTGCCAGAATGTGACATTGAGTTGTTGGCTAATTATGTGAAACCGGAGGAACAGTTTGATGCGGTGATGGCTTTTCGGGAGGAATTGAAGATGCGAATAAAGTAAAATCCAAAATATGTAGGTTGGGTTGAGGTGAGCGTTACCCAACTCTTTATTTAAAATGAGGTGTTGGGTTTTGCTATCGCGGAGTCGAAGGGCTACCCAACCTCCTTTATTCGAGAAACGTTATGTGTTCAGCACAAAACCCCCAACCTTGGGGGTTTTTGAGTCTCTCAGTCAACAGTCAACAGTCAACAGTTAACAGTTAACAGTAAAATTGATTTCTACCTCGTCAGCTAAAAGCTAATGAAACTAGCCTTCTTTTCTATACATGGTGCTGCAATGCTAGCGATCGCAGCCACTATTGTCAGTACAGCGGTGGTACAAGCACAACCCATTGTCCCTGCACCCGATCGCACTGGCACTACTGTCACACCAGACGGCGATCGCTTGAATATTACAGGCGGCCACACTTCTAGAGATGGAGCGAATCTTTTCCATAGTTTTCAACAGTTTGGGCTTACCGAAGGGCAGATTGCTAATTTTATCTCTAATCCCGCTATTCGCAACATTCTGGGTCGGGTAGTAGGCGGCAATCCTTCTATTATTAATGGTTTAATTCAAGTAAGTGGCGGCAATTCCAACCTATTTTTAATAAATCCTTCGGGCATTATCTTTGGCCCAAATGCTAGCTTGAATCTTCCGGCTGCCTTTACAGCAACTACTGCTACTAACATCGGCTTTGATTCCGGTTTGTTCAATGTAGCTGGAGCGAACGATTACAGTACGCTGATAGGAACTCCGAACACTTTTTACTTTAATCTCAGCCAACCAGGAAGTATTATTAATGCAGGTAATTTAGCAGTTTTACCTGGACAAAGTATAAGTTTAGTTGGTGGTACTGTTGTTAGCACGGGTTCGCTAAGCGCTCCTCAAGGTAATATTATTGTCGCTGCTGTCCCTGGCGACAATACAGTTCGCATTAGTCAAGAAGGACATTTATTAAGTTTAGAAATAGGGGTTGTTGACGGGGGATTGTTGGCACAGAATGGGCAATTATCTCTGCCTTTGTCTCTTCCGCAATTGCTGGCGGGTGCAGGTAGAAATTCTGCTACTGGTATCTCCGTTAACGGTGCAGGAGAAGTGGTTTTGACGGCGGGTTTGAGGGTGGAAAGCGGGGATGTGGCGATCGCTAGTTCTACTGTTAATAGTCAGAATGCTACACTCTCGGCAGCACGTAATCTCACTTTGGTAGAAAGCCAGCTACTTACTGAGAACAATTTGTTTCTGTTGGCAGGAGATACGGTGCGGGTGCGGGATGGAAGTTATCCTTTTAGGGCGATCGCAGGTGGCAATCTTACTATACAAGGTAATCAAAATATTGATATCTTCGCCCTAAATTACCCTAGCCCTGCATTCCAATCCGCAGGGGATATCACATTATTGAGCAATGGCACTGTTTCCGGTGATGCTCACTTCGCTGCGCGTGGTAATTTTTCTATTCTCACATTGTCTGGCGATCGCGGCAGATTTGTGAGTTTGTACGACCCGATTATTCGCTCCGATGGAGATGTGAGGTTTGGGGATTATACTGGAACTTCACTTAAGGTGGAAGCAAAAGGTGCGATCGCGGCGGGAGATATTACTATCACTGGGCCAGATACTACTTTGTCCGGTTCCACTGATCCTGATGCGGCGGTGCTTTCAGGTAGTGCAGCTTTAATTTTGCGATCGGGCGTTTCGACTCTGGCGAATGCTGCGAATCTGCCGCCGAATGTCACCGCAGGGGAGACATTTTTTGCTTCACCGGGTGTTGCTTCGGGCAATAGCATCGGAGTGGGAGCGATTTCGACAGCAGGCGGGCCTGTGATTTTGGAATCAGGAGGGGACATTGGGCTGGATGCGATCGCCACTTCTGGGGGTAATATTACTCTCAAAGCTGCCAGCGACATCGCCGTTACAGGCACTCTTCAGTCTACTGGCGGCAGTATTAACCTCACGGCTGGCAATTTCCTGACAGTCAGTGGCACTTTTACAGGTAGTAACGGTGCAAATATGAGCATTTCCAGCGCTAATGGCACGGGTGGTGGCGCGATCGCGATCCGACATGGGGGGAGTACGATTACACCTTTTATTATCGGCGATGCGACAAAGAATGGGACGACGGGAGCGATCGCATCAGGTTCCGCGACAATTTCGCCGCAATTATCTGTGCCAGTGCCGCCCAGCACTTATACTCAGGGCAATATTGCGATCGTTACTTCCGCGCCATCTCCAACCGCGGAACCAACACCATCTCCAACGCCGGAACCGACACCATCTCCAACACCGGAACCAACCCCACAACCGACACCATCTCCAACCCCACAACCAACGCCGGAACCAACACCGGAACCAACGCCGGAACCAACCCCACAACCGACACCATCTCCAACAC